>JASHTA010000005.1 GCA_030040795.1 Gammaproteobacteria bacterium
CAAGGTAAAAAACGATCCGATCAGCACAAAAAACCGCAACCGCAGTGATAACTTCAGCAGCTTCTGGTAAATACGCAGACTGGATGTAAAAAAACGCTCCAGCAGTTTATATACAAAATTATGCTTTTCGCCCGGCGGTTTTAAAAATCGGCTGCACATCATCGGCGTGAGTGTCAGTGAGACAAAGCCCGAGGCCAGCACAGCCACCACAATGGTCACGGCAAATTCGTGCAGCAGACGTCCAACCAATCCACCCATGAACAGGACGGGGATGAACACCGCCGTCAACGAAAGAGTCATGGAAATAATGGTGAACCCGATCTCACGCGAGCCATTGAGCGCCGCCTGCATCGGCGGCTCGCCCGCCTCGATGAAGCGGGTGATGTTCTCGATCATCACGATCGCATCGTCCACCACGAAGCCGGTCGAGATCGTGAGCGCCATCATCGCGAGATTGTTCAAGCTGTAGCCGAGGAGGTACATCGCGCCGAAGGTGCCGATCAGCGAGAGCGGCACCGCGATGCTCGGGATGATCGTGGCGGACAGGTTCCGCAGAAAAAGGAAGATCACCATCACCACGAGCGCCACGGCGAGGAGCAGCTCGAACTCCACGTCCCGCACGGACGCGCGGATCGTCGTCGTGCGATCGGTGACGACGGCGGCGTGGATGGCCTTGGGCAGTGTCGCCTCGAGCTGCGGCAACAGCTTCTCGATGCTGTTCACCACCTCGATCGTGTTCGCTCCCGGCTGGCGCTGGATGTTGAGGAGAATCGCCGGTGTGTCGTTCTCCCATGCCGCGAGCTTCTCGTTCTCCACCCCGTCGACGACGCGAGCCACGGCGCTGAGGGTCACCGGCGCTCCATTGCGATAGGCGACGATCACCGACTGGTAATCGGCGCTCGAGTCGAGCTGATCGTTCGCGTTGATGGTGTAGTCCTGCGACGGCCCGTCGAAGTTGCCCTTGGCGGCGTTGAGGCTGGTGCCGGCGAGCGCGTTGCGCAGATCCTCGAGATTGATGCCATAGGAGGCGAGTGCCGCCGGATTCGCCTCGATCCGCACCGCCGGCTTCTGGCCGCCCGCGATGCTCACGAGGCCCACGCCCGAGATCTGCGACAGCTTGGGCGCAAGCCGCGTGTCCGCCAGGTCCTCGACGCGCGAGAGCGGTATCTCGCTCGAGGTGAGCGCCAGCGTCAGAATCGGCGCGTCCGCGGGATTCGACTTGCTGTAGACGGGCGGAGTCGGCAGATCGGCCGGCAGGTAGCTCTGCGCAGCGTTGATGGCCGCCTGCACCTCCTGCTCGGCCACGTCGATGCTGAGGCTCAGCTGGAACTCCATCACGATGACCGACACGCCACCCGCGCTGGTGGAGGTCATCTGGCTCAAGCCCGCGACCTCCCCGAACTGCCGTTCGAGCGGGGCCGTGACGGTCGAGGCCACGACGTTCGGGCCGGCGCCGGGATAGAACGTGACGACCTGGATGGTCGGATAATCGACCTCGGGGAGTGCCGACACCGGCAGCTGGAAATAGGCGACGCCGCCCGCGAGGAACACGGCGGCCATCAGCAACGCCGTCGCAACGGGCCGGACGATGAACGGCCGCGACGGACTCATCGCCGTCAACCGCTGGAGGACGAGGCGCTCGAGGGCTCGGCTCGAATCGAGACTCGCGTGCCGGTGTCGAGACGGTCGAATCCGCTCGTCGCGACAGTCACGCCCGGCCCGAGCCCCTGTACCGCGGTGTCCTGCTCGTTGCTCGCCGGTGTCGTGACGTTCTGGATCGCGACGGTATGGTCAGGCTTCACGACGTACACGAAGGCCGCCGTGCCGTTGCGCTGCACGGCGGCCGTGGGGACCAGCGTCACGTTGGCCAAGGTGCGGACGAGCAGCCGCGCGTTGACGAACTGATTGGGAAACAGGGCAAGGCTGGGATTCGCGAACTTCGCGCGGAACCGGACGGTTCCCGTCGCCGTGTCGACCTGATTGTCGAGCGAGGTGAGCGTCCCGGATTCGATCAAATGCTCGTTCGACCGATCGAACGCGTCCACCTGCAGCGTATGGCCGGCGCTCAACTGGGCCTCGACCTGCGGGAGATCGTCCTCCGAGACGTTGAACACGACCGTGATCGGCTGCAGCTGCGTGATCACGAGGAGTGTGGCGCTGCTGCCCGAAAAGACGACGTTGCCCGGATCGACGAGGCGAAGGCCGACACGCCCGGTGATCGGCGCGGTGATGTGGCAGTAGCCGAGCTGCACGCTGTCGTAGTCCACCGTTCCCCGATCGGCCATGACGCTGCCCTCGGCCTGCACGACCGCCTGCTCCTGGTCCTGCAATTGCTGTCTGCCGATGCCGTTGCGCGCATAGGCGGCCTTGTAGATCTGAAGGTCGAGCCGTGCCTGCGCGAGAACCCCCTCGTCGTGCTTCAGTGTGCCTTGCGCCTGCAGGAGCGTCGCCTGATACGGCCGCGGATCGATATCGATCAAGGGATCGCCTTGGTGGACCATCTGGCCTTCCTGGTAGTGGACTTCCATGACGCGGCCCGTGATCTGGCTGTACACGCTGACGGTATAGGTCGGTGTGACCGTCCCCAGCGCTTCCACGTAGACGTTGATATCGCCGGCCTTCGACTGAGCGACGGTGATGGCCGCCCCAGGCTGCGGAGGGCCCGCGCTCCGGCCGGACGATCGGCTGGCGAGGTAGACGAGCAGGATCGCGAGAGCGATCAGTGCCGCAACGGGTATCCAGAACCGCCGGTCTCGCGGGAGCCGAGTCCACCGCTTGCCGGTGCGCTCGGCAGCGCGCTCGCCGGTGCGTTCGCCGGTACGTTCGCCGGTACGTTCGCCAGCGCGCTCGCCGGATGAGCCGGGGGGCCCGTCGATCGAGCCGCTACCTTCGTGTCCTTCGCTGCCCATGCTGGCTCTTCTCGGCAACGGGTTCGCCAAGCTGGAGCTGTATACGCACGTAGCATTCCCGGGTCAATGACATTCCCGGGCCAACAGGAGGAATCCGGCGGGCCTGCAAGCTGCGGCAAGCCTCCGCGGTCGAGAGGCCCTGTCGGTCACGACGGACAGCGGCGGCGAGACCTCTCGCCGCCGCGCCCGTCGGTCAACTAGCGCTTGCTGCCGACGTGACCGCGTCCGTCGCGCACTTCGTTCCCTTTGAAGTGGGCCACCTTGCTCACGGGTTTGGCGGGATCGCGCTGCTCGCCGCGGTTCGGCCTCGGACCCTTGTAGCCGCGCCGTGGATCGAAGTGGTTGTTGACGTGGCCGTTGAAGTTCGCAGGACCATGGAACCACGGACCGACGCCGATGAAGATTCCATTCGCGAACCACTCCGGACCGTAGTAGCCGTAGGGGGCGCAAGCGTACGGCGCGTAGTCGTAGTAGCCGTAAGGACAATCCGGCGCGGCTCCGATGTTGATGCTGATCTGCGCCTGGGCTCTGGGAGCTGCCGCCGCCATGAAGCAAATCGCAGCCGCCGCAGCGAGTGCAAGATAGGTGGGTCTTCTCATGAATCCTCCCGTTGCTGTGACCTTGGCATTCGACCGACGGCCGTCATCATAGCGTCGGAAGATGACCGGCGGGCGCCTCTTACATTTCGGTAATGTAAAGGCGTTGCGCCGTGCGGCCGCACCACCCGATGCGCCGCTCGGCCCGGGGATTGCACGACCGGCCCATGCACGTGCACGTGCACCACCGGCCCCGTGCACGACCAGCCCGTGCACGGCGGCCGGCCCTTGCGCGGCCAGCCCTGGCGCGGCCGGGCAGGGCGTGGCCTTGGTATAGTACTCGGCGAGCCTTCCGCGCAGCCGCGAGTCCCACACCCAAGGAGCGCCATGACCGACGCCAAGATCATCTATACGCTGACCGACGAGGCTCCGGCGCTGGCCACTTACTCGCTGCTGCCCATCGTTCAGGCGTTCTCGAGGCAGGCGTCGATCGTCGTAGAGACCCGCGACATCTCGCTCGCTGGCCGCATTCTTGCCCATTTTCCGGACGAGCTCGCCCCCTCGCAGCGGCGGCCGGACGATCTCGCCGAGCTCGGTGAGCTCGCCAAGCGGCCGGAAGCCAATATCATCAAGCTGCCGAACATCAGCGCATCCGTGCCGCAGCTGAAAGCCGCCATCGCCGAGCTGCGCTCGCAGGGATTCAACGTTCCCGAGTATCCGGACGAGCCACGGGATGAGCCGCAGCGCAAGCTCAGGGCGCGTTTTGCAAAAGTGCTGGGGAGCGCGGTCAATCCCGTGCTTCGCGAGGGCAACTCGGACCGTCGCGTGGCCAATGCGGTCAAGCAGTACGCGAAAACGCATCCGCACTCGATGGGTGCGTGGTCGGCCGCATCGAAGTCTCATGTTGCCCACATGGACGACGGCGATTTCTACGCCAACGAGCAGTCGGCGATCCTCGCGAGAGCGGACAGCCTGCGTATCGAGCACACCGATCGCGCGGGCAAGACCACCCTTCTCAGGGATGCCGTGAAAGTTCTGCCCGGCGAGCTGATCGCGGCGACGTTCATGCGCAGCCAGGCGCTGCGCGAGTTCTACCGGGCGCAGATCGATGATGCCAAGGCGCAGGGCGTGCTGCTCTCGCTGCATCTCAAGGCGACGATGATGAAGGTGTCCGATCCCATCATGTTCGGCCACGCGGTGAGCGTGTACTTCCAGGATGCCTTCGCCAAGCACGCAGCCGTATTCAAGCGGCTGGGCGTCGATCCGGACAACGGCGTGGGCGACGTTTACGCGAAGATTCGAGCGCTGCCCGAGGCCGAAAGAGCCGCTATCGAGGCGGATCTCAAATCGACCTACGCGACGCGGCCGCCTCTTGCCATGGTCGACTCGGACAAAGGCATTACCAACCTGCACGTCCCGAGCGACATCATCATCGATGCGTCGATGCCCGCTGCGATCCGCGCCTCCGGCCGCATGTGGGGCCCCGATGGCAAGCTCCACGACATCAAGGCGATGATTCCAGACCGTTGCTACGCCGGCATCTATCAGGCGGTCATCGACGACTGCAAGCAGCACGGCGCCTACGATGTGGCGACGATGGGCAACGTCAGCAACGTCGGCCTGATGGCGCAGGCCGCAGAGGAATACGGCTCGCACGACAAGACCTTCGAGATCGCGGCCGACGGCGTCGTGCGCGTCATCGACGGCGAGGGGAAGGTCCTCACCCGGCACGAGGTGAGCCGGGGCGACATCTGGCGCCTGTGCCAGACGAAGGACGTGGCGGTCCGGGATTGGGTCAAGCTCGCCGTGGAGCGCGCGCGCGCAACCGGCTCGCCCGCCTTGTTCTGGCTCGACGAGGGACGCGCTTACGACCGCAACGTGATCGAGAAGGTGCGGCGCTACCTCGGCGACCACGACACCTCGGGCCTCGACATCCGCATCCTCTCGCCCGTCGCGGCAATCCGCCTGACTCTCGCGCGGCTGCGCGCGGGCGCGGACACGATTTCCGTCACCGGCAACGTGTTGCGCGATTATCTCACCGACCTGTTCCCGATCCTGGAGCTCGGAACCAGCGCCAAGATGCTGTCCATCGTTCCGCTGCTCGCGGGCGGAGGGCTTTACGAGACGGGAGCGGGAGGCTCCGCCCCGAAGCACGTCCAGCAGTTCCTCGAGGAAGGCCATTTGCGATGGGACTCGCTCGGCGAGTTCCTGGCGCTTCAGGTCTCGATCGAGGATCTCGCGCGCAAGACGGGCAATTCCAAAGCGGCGTGCCTGGCGCAGGCGCTCGATGCGGCCAACGCCAAGATTCTCGAGTTCGACAGATCGCCTTCCCGCAAGACGGGCGAGCTCGACAACCGGGGCAGCCACTTTTATCTGGCGCTTTACTGGGCGCAGGCGCTTGCGGATCAGACGCGCGATGCAGAGCTGCGGGCGCTGTTCGCGCCCGTCGCCGAACGACTCACCCACAACGAATCCCGGATTGTCGGCGAGCTGGGCGCCGCACAGGGGTCACGCGTCGACCTCGGCGGCTATTACCATCCGAGCAGCGATCGATGCGCCGCGGCGATGCGCCCGAGCGCGACGTTCAATGACGTCCTTCGTGCGCTCGCCTGATCTCACTCGGTCCCCAATCCGACGTCTCGGAGCCCTCCTCTCCAACCGCGCGATGGTGATCGCGCTGATCGTCGCGTGCGCGTTCTTCATGGAAAATCTCGACGCGACGATCATCGTGACGGCGGTGCCGCCGATTGCGCAGAGCTTCGGCACCACGGCGACCCGCATGAGTCTCGGCATCACGGCCTACGTGCTCGCCACGGCGGCTTGCATTCCGGCGAGCGGCTGGCTCGCGGACCGCGTGGGCGCGCGCAACCTGTTCGGCGCCGCGATCGGCGCGTTCACGCTCGCCTCCATGGCGTGCGGCGCCGCGCCGACCTTTCTCGCCTTCATCGCCGCGCGAGTCGTGCAGGGCGCCGCCGCGGCGATGATGTCACCGGTCGGGCGGCTCGTAGTGCTCCGCAGCACCGAGAAGCGGGACCTCATGCAGGCGCTGTCCACGCTCGTGTGGCCCGCTCTGTTCGCGCCGGTGCTCGGACCGCCGCTCGGCGGTTTCATCACCGGCGCCGCCTCCTGGCGCTGGATCTTCTACGTCAACGTGCCGCTCGGCCTCGCGGGAATGGCCCTCGTGTTCACGTTCATTCCCAATCAGAAAGCCGACGAGCACACGGCGTTCGACGCGAAGGGATTCACCCTCATGGCCGTTGCGCTCGCCTGCCTGACGTACGGGCTCGATGCGATCGGCGCCCGCGAGATCGAGCCGTCCCTGGGACTGAGCCTGCTCGCGGCCGCGGCCGCCGTGGGGCTGCTCGCCGTGCGGCATCTGCAATCCACCCCTGCTCCGGTGGTGAGGCTGCAAGCCTTGCGGATGCGTACGTTCTTCGTCGGCTGCCTCTCCGGAGGATGCATCTCCCGCGCCGCGATCAGCGCCACCCCGTTCCTCCTGCCGCTCATGTTCGAGGTCGGGTTCGGCCTCTCGCCCGCCGCCGCAGGCCTGCTCCTGCTCATCTACATGGCGGCCAACCTCGCGATGAAGACGATCACCAATCCCATCCTGCGGCGTTTCGGGATGCGCACCGTGCTCGTCGTCAACTGCGCGATCGCCTCCGTGGGCATCGCCGCGTGCGCCGCGATCTCGCCGAGCCTGCCGATGGCGCTCAGCGGCCTGATCCTCGTTCTCGCGGGCGCCAGCCGCTCGATGCAGTTCACCGCCCTCACCTTCGTCACTTTCGCCGACATCGCGCCGGAGGAGCGCGCCTCGGCGAGCGTCCTCTCTTCCCTGACCCAGCAGATCAGCATGGGAATGGGCGTTTCGGTCGGCGCCCTGATGCTCAATTTCAGCCGGCTGCTCAGGCATGCGCCGGATTTGAGCCTTCACGATTTCCGTCTCGCGTTCGTGGCGGCCGGCCTGCTCGGCGCGCTCGCGATGCTCTCCTATACCCGCCTTGCGGCGGATGCGGGCGCCGAGATCAGCGGCCACCGGGCCGGCGCAGGCTCCTGAGGAGACTGTCCGCGGTCAGCGTCCAGCCGAAGAACGACTCGACGTTGAAGATCGTCGCCTCCTGCGCGGCAGGCGGCCCCGCCTGCATCGTGCCGTCGGTGACGAGGATCGGCCAGTACTCGTGGAAGTAAGCATCGCGCAGCGTGGACTCGACGCAGACATTGGTCGCGATGCCCACGAAAAAGAGATAGCGGATGTCGCGTACGCGGAGCGCCGAATCGAGTGTCGTGCCTGCGAAGCCGCTGTAGCGAGTCTTCAGCACCACGATGTCGCTCGGCTGCGGGGTGAGCTCCTCGACGATCGCGAAATCCCACGTGCCCTCGACGAGGAGCGTCCCCTTGAGCTCCGGCCGTGCCCGCATCAAGCACAGGGCGGTCTCCTTGCGTGGGTTCGGGGAGGCATCGCCGCCGCCGTTGCTGAGGTCCGCCTTGTATCCGGTCTGAAGATAGACGACCTGAACGCCCCGCTCGCGCGCCGCCGCGAGCAGCGTGCGCAGGGTGCGTATCACGGCGCCTGCGCCCGAAATATCGATGCCGGCCAGATCGAGGAGACCGCCCCGGGTGGCAAACGCGTTCTGCATGTCCACCACGACGAAGGCCGACTGCTCGAGGGCCACATTGAGCGGCTCGGGCTTGGTGAAAAGATCGACCATGCTGCGTGTCCACGCCCCGGTATCGGGCCGACTATACTCCGCAACGCGCCACAGGACGCGAGCCTGCAAAGGCGAGTGAGGACTCCGCCATGAAGCTGTGCCGCTTCGATCGAGACCGGCTCGGGATCGTCGAGGGCGAGGAGGTAGCCGATGTGAGCGAAGCGCTCGGCGCCATTCCGCCGGCCCGCTATCCGCTTCCGAGGGCCGATCTCCTGATCCTGCACCTCGATGCCGTTCGCACGGCTGCGACCGAGCTGCTGCCCCGGGCGCCGCGGCAGTCCCTTCGCGCCGTCCGCTTGCTGAGTCCGGTCGCCAACCCTCCACGGATCATCGCCGCCCCGGTCAACTATCTGGCGCATCAGAGCGAGGCCAATGCGGACGGCGGCGTCCATTTCGACTCGAACGTGAAGACGATCGAGACCTACGGCTTGTTCCTCAAGTCCGCGACAGCCCTCGTCGGTCCTTCGGAAGGCGTTACGCTCGGCTTCCCGGAGCGCCGCAACGACCACGAGATCGAGCTGGTCGTCATCATCGGCCGCGAGGGGCGGCACATTTCGAAGGAGCGAGCTCTCGACTATGTCGCCGGCTATGCCATCGGGCTCGACATGACGATTCGCGGCCCGGAAGACCGCAGCCTGCGCAAATCGCCCGACTCCTTTGCAGTGCTCGGCCCCTGGCTCACGACCCGGGAGGAGATCGAGAATCCCAATGACTTGCGGATGAGCCTGCACGTGAACGGCGAGCTGCGCCAGCGCGCCAGCACGCGCGCGCTGCTCTTCGACGTGCAGCGGCTCATCGAGTACGCATCGTCGTTCTACCGGCTGTATCCCGGCGACCTCCTCTATACCGGAACGCCCGAAGGCGTCGGCCCGGTGCGCGCCGGCGATGTCATGACTTGCCACATCGAAGGCCTCGGCACGATGGCCGTGGCGGTACGCTGACCGTGGCGGCGGGCTCGACTGGTCTCCCCGCATGCGCTACGCTGCTGGGGACTGCACCGGGGATGGGTCAAGCGACCCGCGAGCCGCGACCGTCCCGCCAAGAAAACCAACAATACGGAGGGGTCAACATGACGATGAGACTGGTCCTGCTGGGGATGAGCATGCTCGCCTCGCTGCTCGTCGTGCAGCTCGGCCCGCGCCCGCAACCGAATGCGGGCCGGAATCTCAAGCGGGTCCTCGCAGGATTCGCGCGCCGGCCGCCGGCCCATTTTCTGCGGACGCGGGTGACGCTCCTCGTGCTGTCCGCTGCCCTGCTTGCCATGGCCCTCTGGCAAACGAGCGCGGCGCCGCGAGCGTAGAGCTTAGAACGGATAGTTGAGGCCGGTGAACACCGCCGCGCCCTCGTCTCCGTAACCGATATCGACGTATCCGACCACGAAGGGGCGGGCGACGCCACGAAAGCCGAGCCCAACGACCTTGTGCAGCTCCGTGAACGGCACGGTATCGCCGTTCGAGAACACCCGCCCCACATCGACGAAGGGAGTGAGCTCGATGTCGATGTGCGTCGTGTTGGCGCTGACCGTCATGATCCTCCGCCGCAGCTCGACGGAGGCGGAGAACGAATCGCGATCGTAGAATCGCCCCTCGCCGTAGCCTCGCAACGGCTGCTCTCCTCCAATGTCGCTCTCTCCGCCTCCCAGGCTGCTCAGTGCCCAGAACGGTAAATCGACTCCGGAGGGCAGGTAGCGCAGCGCCACGTGCGCCGCGAGCACCGTCGAGGGCATCAGCGACCAGAAGCCCCGGCCGTCGATGCCCGCCTCGCTGTCCTCCGAATCGTTGAGCACGCCGCCGCGGCTTGCGATTCCGCCGTACACCACCCATTCGACACCGCGAGTGGGGACAGTCAGGTCGTCACGTGTGTCATAGACGATGGACAGCCGGTTGAGCACCTCGCGGTTGGTGCCGAGGCCCGGAACGTTGGGAAAGAGAGTCTGGATCGAGGGAATGTGGGTCAGCGTGCCCGGCAAGACGTCGACGATGCGCACGCGCCCGGTGTACTGAAGCTGCCAGGCATGACTCAGATTCAGTCCGACCTGGGTCTGGAACAGCTCCTGCTGATTGGTGTAGTTCGTCTGCGTGAACTCCCGGGTATCGTTGCCGATGCCGTAGAAGCGCGGCGTGCCGTCGCGGTCGGAAATCAAGCTGGTCGTGAAAGACCAGCGGCTCTGCCGCAGCAGCCCCTGCTGGTACTGCGCGTTGAACCCACGCTCGACACGCTGCTTGATCTCGCCGACCACCGACCATTGCTCGTCGGACGACGTATACGAGTACAGGCGCCCGTGCACTCCCCAGCCGAAATAGGGGTTGTAGATGATATCGGGCGCGATGATCCGGCGGATCTCCCCGTTCTCATCCGTCTTGAGCCACGTCGGAATGAGCCCGAGCGTCGTGCCACTGTCCGGATCGACGGCGATCTCCGGAACCGGGATGAACGGCGCCGTCGCCGGATTGAACCACCTGGAAAGTCCGGAGCTCGGCGTGGTCGAGGTACTCGGCGCCGGCGCAGGCAGCTGCGTCTGCGGCACTGCCGGCACCTCAACCGGCGCTTGAGCCGATGCTCCCGTCGCACGCAGAAGCGCTGCCGCGGCGGCTGCGGCGACCACCGGAGCCGCGCGGCCGGCGCCAGGGAAGCGCGCCATGCCCCGAGCCGCTTCGCTCATGAGAGCGCTTGAGCGATGCACTGGAGCAGCCGATCGATATCATCCGAGCTCAGTTGGCCCATGGTGGAGATGCGAAACAGCGTCCGCGCCAGCTCGCCCTGCCCCGCATAGATCACGAAGCCGTGCGCCTTCAAGGCGTCGTGCAGGCTTGCGTAGGCCATGCCCGGCGGGAGCCGGTATGAGCGCAATACCACCGATGACTGCTCCGGCGGCACGACCGTCTCGATGCCGAGCGCCGCGAGTCCGCCGCGCACCTGCTCGGCAAGCGCCGCGTAGCGCCGATGGCGGGCGGGTTGCCCGCCTTGCTCGGCGAACTCGCGCAAGGCTTCGACCAAAGCGTAGTGCGCGTGAACTGCCGGCGTGAACGGCGTGTCGCGCCGATCTTGCAAGCTCGCCAGCCGGCCGAGGTCGAGGTAAAAGGCGCGAGCTGCCGCCTGGTGAAGCGCGCCGCGCCGTGCGATCACGAACGAGACGCCCGGCACGCCATGCAGGCACTTGTTCGCCGTAGCGGCCACCGCCGACAGGCTCTCGTCGCCGAAGTCGATGGCCTCTGCGCCGAAGCTGCTCACTCCGTCGACGAGCAGATGTGCGCCGCGCCGACGGCACAACTCGCCCAGCCGCTCGAGGTCATTGAGCCGTCCGGTGGTCGTCTCGTGGTGCACCACGGCGATGTGGGTGAAACGCGCGCTGGGCGATGCGCCGTCGAGCCGTGCTGCGACGGCGTCGAGATCCAGCGGGAGAGTCCACCCGGCGCTCAGGCGCTCGTGCGCGATGCCGTATTGCTTGCAGATCTGCGCGATCCGCTCGCCATAGACACCGTTCTCGAGGTTGAGCAGCCGTCCCTCCCCCGGCGTGAGGGAAGCAATCATGCTCTCGACCGCGGCCGTGCCGGAGGCCGTGATCAGCACCGCAGCCCATTCGGCGCGATCGAGCCCGTACACCGCGAGCAGCCGCTCGCGCGCCTCGTCCTGCAGATCGTAGAACTCGCTTTCGCGGTGGCACAGGTCGGGCTGCAGGAGGCTGCGCCGCACGCGCTCGCTCAAGGACACGGGCCCTGGATTGAGAAGCAGCATCAACCGGCTCCGAAGTGTTGCATCAGCCGCTGCTTGACCTCATCGGGAGCGGCGGACGGGCGCGGCAGATCATGAGACGTTCCCGGGCGTATCAGCAGGCGCGAGAATCGCGGGCCGTCGAGCGGCGCCGCATCGAGCCATGCCGCGATTTGCCCGAGATCGTCGGTCTCGAGGGACGAGGCGTAACCGCAGGCCGCAGCGATCTGTCCGAAGGAGGTACTCGGCGAGACGGTCGCCTGGCCGCCCGTTGAGTCGTGTACGCCGTTGTCGAGCAGCAGATGCCACAGGTTGGACGGACCATAGGCACCGACAGTCGCGAACGCTCCGAGCCGCATCAGTGCGGCCCCGTCGCCGTCGAGCGCGAGCACGCGCAAATCCGGCCGAGCAAGGGCGAGGCCCAGCGCGAGCGGCACGACGCACCCGAGCGAGCCGACCATGTAGAGCTGGTTCGGCCGATCCTCGATCGCGTAGAGCTCTCGACCGCAGAATCCCGTCGAGGCCAGCACCACGGTCGATGCGCTCGGCGTGTGCGCGATGACTTCCCGGAGCGCCTCGCGCCTCGACGGCCTCGCCTGGGGATCGCCCTGCCGGCCGCTCAAAATGGCCTCTTCCGAGGATCGCACGCGGGCCCGAGCCGCCCCCGCGCCGGCGGCACCGCGCTCGAGCGGATAGGCTGCCACGCTACCCTTTTGCATGACGAGCGCGTAGGGCCGGCCAGTGCGGTCCATGTGCGCCGTCGCGCGGTCCATCGCCGGGCCGATCGCAACGCTGTCGGTCGGGAACAGCTCCCAGGGAATCTCCATGGTGTCGAGCATCGCCGGCGTAATCGGCCCCATCAAAGCGTGTTGCGGCTCGTCGGCGACACCGGGCTGCCCTCGCCAGGTGACGATCAGGAGCTGCGGCAGGCGGAAGGTCCAGGTGAGCGAGGTCAAGGGACTCACCGCATTGCCGAGTCCGGAGTTTTGCATCATCGAGATGCCCCGGCGGCGCGGCGGACCTGGAGCGTTTCCGAGAGCGACGCCGGCGATCAGCGCTACGGCATCGCCTTCGTTTGCCATCGACAGGTAGTGCAGCGAGGAGTCTTGCAGAACGTAATTGATGAACGGGGTGAGATAGGAGCACGGAACGCCCGCGTACCACTCGAAGCCGCGCTCGCGCGCCGCCTCTACGAAGTGCCGCGCTTCAATCATCGACCCCGTCCGCCCGCGCCGCGCTGGTGGCGGACGTCTCGCTGGCGCCCGCGGGTCCGGGTCCAACGCCGGCGGCCCCGCTGAACGGCGTCTGCCCGTGCGCGAAATCGGCCGCGCGACGAAAGTCCTCGAGATCGTTGACGCCGCGCCAATGGCCATGCACGTAGAGGACCTCGATCTTCGCGCCGTCCTCGATCAGCGCGTTGAGAAGCTGCGGGACATCGAGCGTGTCGAAGTCGGGCCGCGCGCGAAGCGCGCCGAGCACGACCTTCAGTTGCGCGAGTCCCTTGCGGCTCACCTTCAGCATACCGATCCAGCGGCCCTGAGCACCCTCGCCGGGCGCGGCCGGCTCGAGCGCGGGTACGTGCATGGGCACGGGCGCCGCCGGAGCGTCGGACCGGCGGCGGCCCTTCGCGCTGCGCACGCGCTGGAGCAGCACCTGCGTGCCGAACAGGCCGCGGTCGTCGCCCTGGGAGCAGTACGCAAAATCGCGGACCGTGCGATTGCTTGCATCCGTCGGCGACGAGTCCACCACGACCGAGAAGTCGGCTTTGCTCTCGACCAGATCGCGCAGCACATAGCTGCGAAAGAGCAGATCGCCGTAGGAGATCACCGCGTCCGAGTCGAGCGCACCGACCGCGCAGGTGAGCGAGGCGAGCTCGCCGGTCTCGCCGTAGCGCTCGTTCAAGACGAGATGGATCCCCGCCGTATCGATCGCATCCGCCCGGTAGCCTCCGACCACCGTGATGTCGTTGATGTTCTCTTTCTTGAAGCTGTCGACCAGCCAGCGCAAGAGCGGTTTACCTGCGATGGGCAGCATGACCTTCGGCCGGTTCGCCGTGACCGCCTCGAGACCTCGGCCGCGGCTTGCCGCAAGCACGACCGCCGCACGCGACGAGTCGGGCGTCGTGAGGTACTGCCGCTCGGCGGCGGAATACTCATCGGCGTCCTGCAGGCGAAAGATCTCCGCGACCGACACGATCTGGTCCTCGACGTTCACCAACGTCTCGCTCGCGTGGATCTCCTTGGCGACGCTCTGCATCGCGGACGCCGCCGCCCGCACCATGTGATTGGCCCAGATGACGACGCTGATGCCCGCCTTGCGAAACACTTCCGTCGGAGTGCTGTAGTAGCGCGTCGGTACGATCACGATCGGCGAGCGCCCCGCCCACTCGCGCGCAAACGCGAGGATCTCGTCCGGCTTGGTGAGCTTGCTGTGAATGAGGATGGCATCCGCGCCGGCGCGCCGATAGGCCTCGGCTCGCCGCAGCGCCTCCTCCATGCCCCAGCCGGCGATCAGTGCCTCGACCCGGGCGACGATCGAGAAGTTCGGATCGCGCTGCGTGTCCTTGCCCGCGGCGATCTTGCCCACGAACTCGCCGATGTCGGCGAGCGGCTGCCGCTCTCCGTTGAGGAAGCTGTTGGTCTTCGGGAACTGCTTGTCCTCGATGCATACTCCCGCGATCCCACGCTGCTCGAGCTTGCGCACCAGGCGGCGCAAATTGTTGAAATTCCCGTAACCGGTGTCGCCGTCGAGCAGGATGGGCAGATCGCTCGAATCGGCCATGAATTCGAGCATCTCGACCACCTGGGTCCAGCTCGCTTCGTTGTTGTCGCGTACGCCGAACTGCGCCGCGATGGACAGCCCCGAGGCCCAGATCCCGTGAAAGCCCGCCTCACGCACGATGCGGGCCGAAAGCCCGTTGTGCGCTTCCATGAGGAATTCCAGCCGGTCGCTGAGCAGCATCTGGCGCAGCTTGGCGCTGCGCGTCACCGCATCTTGACGCGGAACCGGTCGATCGAGCTCCGAGACGGCAGCGCCGTCGGAGCGGGTTTGAAGGGGTACGTCCATGGCATCAGCTACAGTTGTGGCAGCACCTCGTTCGTCGCGCGCGCCACGTCGTTGGGGAAGTCGATCTCGATCCAGGGTAAACCGGTGATGTCGGCGATCTCGAAGGTCCGACCGCGCTCCTTGATCAGATCGCGCACCGCCTCCTCGTGTGGCAGGTGCGCGCGCCCCGTCGCCACGTAATCGGCGGCGAGGGCCGCGAGCCGGCGCGCCCCCGGTTCGTCGAACCGGAAGAAGCCGACCGACTCGCCGACGGTGTCGTATTGCAGCCCGGGCTCGAGCTGCTTGCGCAGCTCGACCGGCACGCCGTCGCGCACGCAGAGCTTGACGGGCTCATCGCCAGCCTCGAAGTCGCGGTCGATGAGGATCCGGTTGACGGGCCGGTCGCCGGCCGCGAGAGCGGCCATGATGCGCTCGTGATACAGCACGTCGGCGTCCATCAGCAGAACGTCGCCTCCTCGGGTAAGCGCCTCCGCGGCCGTGTGGACCGTGAGCACGCTGCCGAGCTCGAATTGCGGATTGAGCACGACCCGCGGCTGCGGCCGCCAGGCGAGCCGGTCGAGCTCGGCCTCGATCAGCTCGTGCCGGAAGCCGAGCGCGAGAACGACCTCCGCGATACCGGCCTTTCTCAGCAGCAGCAAGTGCCGCTCGAGGAGGCTCCGGCCCCCGAACGGCATCAGGCACTTGGGCCATTGCCGGTCCGCGGCTTGCTGCAAGCGCGAGCCGCGGCCCGCCGCGAGAATGATGGCGCGCATGAACCCCTCTGCCGTGCCCGGACCGGGAATATTACAAAAATGCGCGGCGTGCTGCCTGTTCGATCCCGAGGGCGGGCGTATCGGCTCGCGGTGACTCTCCGGCAGCGGTCACTCTCCGGCAGTCGCGCACGCGACGCGACGGCGCCAGCCCCGTTCCGAGAGGTACAGATAAAGCAGGCCCGGCACGCCCAGCACGATCTCCCGCGCCCGCTTGGCGAGCGACAGCGCAAGAGCCGCGTCCGGCTGCAGTCCCACGAGCGGCGCGAGGAGCAGATACCCGCCCTCCTGCACGCCGAGCGCACCTGGAACGGCGAATGCCGCTCCGCGAATCGCCTGTCCGAGACTCTCGAGCACCAGGGCATCGAGCCAGCGGGCCGGAGCGCCGATGAATTGAAGGATCAGATACACCTCACCCGTTCCGACGAGCCAGCCCAC
>JASHTA010000527.1 GCA_030040795.1 Gammaproteobacteria bacterium
CGTACCTGCGGAGGGGGGACGCTCGTGCGCCGGATTCTCTTCAGTGCCATCGCGATCGCGATGGGATGCGTCGTGGGGTGCGGAGGAGGGGGCTCGAACAGTGCCTCCAGCGCCCTGGGGCTTTCCGGCTCGAGCAGCTCCGCGAGCTCGACCCGCTCCTCGAGCTCTTCGAGCTCCAGCAGTTCCTCGAGCTCGAGCGGCTCCTCGAGCTCGAGCAGCTCCTCCAGCTCGAGCAGCACGCAAACGATCGCCTCGGCGGCTCCGAACGTCGCCACGCTGGTGGTCGATTGTGGGCCGACCCCGATTTGCGGCTCCAACAGCCCGGCTGTGAATGAGGCGTACGTGGACGTGACGGTGTGCGTCCCGGGGAATTCAAACGAATGCCAGACGTTCGATCACGTCCTGGTCGATACTGGGTCCAATGGCCTGCGAATCCTCGCCGATGCCACCGATGTGCACGGCAACGCCGTGTCGATCCCGCTCCCGGCGGAGAACCAGAACGAGAGTGGACAGCCGCTCGCAGAATGTACCGTGTTCGCGGACGGCTACAGCTTTGGGCCCCTCTTGACCGCGGACGTCACGGTCTCCGGGGAGACGGCGTCCAGCATTCCCATTGAGCTCATCGGAGCTTCCAACTACACGAGCGCCCCTTCCGATTGTCAGACGGCCAATGTGAACAAGGCGGAGAACACGGTGGCGGACTTCCAGGCCAACGGAATCCTCGGCGTGGGGCTGTTCGCGCAGGACTGCGGGGAGGCCTGTACGCAGAGCGGGGGCGCCTCACCGACCTACTACTACGTCTGCCCCTCGCCGACCACGTGCACGGATAGCTATGCGGATCTGAGCCAGCAGGCCGGCAATCCCGTTTACCACCTGCCGGTCGATCGCAACGGCGTCATCGTCGAGCTTCCATCGGTTCCGGCAACCGGTGCATCGAGTGCCACGGGTGCACTCGTGTTCGGGATCGGCACGGAGGACAACAACACCCTCGGCAGCGCGACGGTGCTCGACGCGGATCCGGGCAGCGGCGCCATGACGACCACCTTCAACGGCCAGATGCTGAGCGACAGCTTTCTCGACAGCGGCTCGAACGGCTACTTCTTCGACGACAGCAGCATCACGCAGTGCTCGCAGAGTTCGGGATTCACGGGATTCTTCTGTCCGAGCTCGGCGCTCGCTCTCTCGGCCAGCCTCACGGGATGCACGAATTGCGGCGGCGTGCAGATTCCAGTGAACTTCAGCGTGGTGAATCCTCAATCTTTCTTCGGCGCTGTCGCAGCGTCGAGTGCCCTCGCAGGACCCCTCGGAAGCGGCTTCAAAGGCCCCGGCGGCGTGTTTGATTGGGGGCTGCCGTTTTTCTTCGGCCGCAATATCTTCGTGGCGATCTCAAATGCGAGCACGCCGGCCGGCGAGGGCCCGTACTATGCCTTCTAGCTCTCGGCGCCCGGCCGGTTTGTCGAGGCCGGGAAAGGCTTCATGGCGCATCAGCCGCGCGCTGCGGGAGCTGCGCGGCACCGCGCGGCACCGTCTCGGACAGGCTGCTGCCCGGCTGATCGGTCCGCGCTCCTACGCCGCGGAGCTGCGGCCGGATGAGATCTCGAGCGTCCTCATCTGCCGAATCAATGCCCGGATGGGCAACGCGGTGTTTCTCACGCCGCTCATCCAGCGTCTTCACGAGCTGCTGCCGCACGCGTCCCTCGTGCTCGCGACAGCTTATCCGAAGGCCGACGATCTGCTCGGGCGCCTCCCTGGTGTACGCCGCGTCATCCGCTTCCCGTACAAGGGTGTGCAGCTCCCTTGGCGCTACCTGGCGGCCGTCCGGCGCTTGCGTCGCGAGCGCTTCGACTTGGTCATCGATCCCTCGCCCAACTCGACAAGCAGCCGGATCGTCCTGATGCTCGCCCGTGCTCGGTGTCGGCTCGGCTACGCGACCGACTACCAGTGGGCGCCTTTGACACATGCCGTACCGCTTCCGGACGCGACGATGCATCAGGCGGCGCAGCCGGCCTTTCTGGTGAGCCGCGCGCTCGGAGCGGAGTGCGATCCGCGGCAGGTGCGGCTGTGGCTGCCCCTCGCTCCGTCGGAGCTCGAAGCCGGCCGCGCGGCGATCGCGCGAGCACTGGGCACAGCAGTAGCGCAGGAGGCTCCCGGACCGGTTGGGCAGGGGGCGGCGCCGGAGGCTCGAGCCTTCGGCTACTTCGCGCACGCGACGGGTCTTAAAACCGTCGATCCGAATTACTGGCGCGCATTCTGGGATGCCTTTCTCGAGCTGCAGCCGGATGCGGTTCCTGTTGAGATCCTACCTTCGCCGGCAAGTGTCCGCATCGATTCGCGCGGCGCTTCGGTGCACTTTCCGTCGCCTCGGGCCTTGACCGCCGCCATGTCTGCGATGCGCCTGTTCATTTCGGCGGATACGGGACCCATGCATCTTGCGAGCTCGACGCCTGTGCCGACCGTTGGACTCTTTCGGGCTTCGGACCCTGCCCTCTACGGTCCGCTGAAGCCCTGCGATCTTGCGCTTGATATGACTCGGTATTCGCCGCACGCGGCTGCGGAGTGCTGCCAGCGGATCTGGCGCACGCCGAGGGAGGTGAACGGATGAGCTCCCCCATCGATGCCCGCCCCGGCGCGCGTCGCGGCAGCCAGGTGCTGCAGCGTCTTCGCGAGCAGCCACCCGCCCTCTGGTACCGGGGCGAGCTCGTGACGGACGTGACGGCACACCCGGACTTGAGGCGCGGCGCGCAAACTCTCGCGAGGCTGTACGACCTGCAATGGGAGCAGCCGGCCGTCACGCTCTACGATTCGCCGACGAGCGGCAACCCGGTATCCCGCGCCTTCATGATGCCGAGGACGCACGCGGAGCTCTCGAGCGTGAGCCGCGCGATGAAAGTCTGGGAGGACTACACGCACGGCATGATGGGACGCGTGCCGAACTACCTCAGCCGCGCGATGACCGGGTATGCGGCCGGCAGCCGATTCCTGGGCGAGGCCGATGCTCGATTCGGTGCCAACGCCGTGCGCCTGTACGAATACCTTCGCGAGAGCGATCTGTGCCTCACGCACACGCTCATCGCTCCGCAGGCCAACCGCGCTCAGAGCCTCGCCAAGCAGGCGGACCCGTTTCTCGCGGCGCGCGTCAAGGAGGAGACCGACGCCGGGATCGTCATTCGCGGCTGCCGAATGCTCGCGACGCTGCCGATCTGCGATGAGATCATGGTGTTTCCCTCGACGCTGCTGCGCAGCCCGGTGGAGGATGCCCCGTACGCATTCGGCTTCTGCATCCCGAGCGACACGCCGGGCCTGCGGTTCCTTTGCCGCGAGAGCCTCGACTACGGGCGCTCGCATTTCGATCATCCTCTCGGCTCTCGATTCGAGGAGATGGACGCCGTCGTCGTCTTCGACGATGTGTTCGTTCCCTGGGAGCGAGTGCTCCTGTACCGCGACGTCGAGCGCTGCAACCAAGCTTACGCGCGCACCGGCGCCATCGTGCACATGACGCACCAGGTGGTCGTCAAGAACATCGCCAAGTGCGAGTTCATGCTCGGCCTCGCCTCGCTGCTCGTCAGTGCGATCGGGGTCGAGATCTTCCAGCACATCCAGGAGAAGCTCGCGGAGCTGTGGGTCAATCTCGCGACGATGCGGGCGTTCCTGCGGGCCGCCGAAGCGGACGCCGTCCTCGATGAGTGGGGCGTGATGCGCCCGGCGTGGGACCCTCTCGATGCGGCGCGCAATCTGTTCCCGCGCATGTATCCGCGCATGGTCGAGATCATCCAGCAAATCGGTGCGAGCGGCCTGGTCGCGATGCCGACGGAGCAGGATCTGAAGGGCCCCCTCGCCGAGGACGTGAAGAAGTACTACCAGGCGGCGCGCGCGGAGGCGTTCGACCGCATTCCGCTGTTTCGGCTCGCGTGGGACACCGCGCTCTCCGCTTTCGGCTCGCGCCAGGTGCTCTACGAGCGCTTCTTCTTCGGCGATCCGGTGAGGATGGCCGGCGCGCTCGTGACCGGTCACCAGTCCCAGATCCAGCTCTGCGCCGAGAAGGTGCGCGAGTTCGTGAGACAGGGCCGCGATGAGGCTTTCACCGCCGTGGACCGCTCGTCATGAGCGCCGGCGGCGCGGACACGCGCACATTTCGCGACGTGGCGGGCTTGCTCGCGGGCGGGGTCGCGATCGTGACCATGGAAGCGAAGGGAGAGGTCCGCGCGATGACCGCCAACGCCGTGGCCTCCCTGTCGCTCGATCCGATGCTCATGCTGTTCTGTCCGGCGAAGAAGTCGAGATTCTCCGGTTACCTCGCCGACATGCGGCAGTTCACGCTCAATTTTCTGCGCGAGGAGCAGGAGCAGCTCTCGAGCTACTTCGCCGGAGGGTGGAGGCAGTCGGCGCCGCCGCCGTTTCGCTTCGTGCCGTCGCAAGCCGGCCCGCGGCTCGAGGGCAGCCTCGCATCGATGGGATGCGAGGTGGAGCGGGTGAGCGAGGGAGGCGATCACTGGATCGTGACCGGTCGCGTCATCACGATGCACCGCGGTGTCGAGCCCTACCGGCCGCTCGTGTTTTTCGCCGGCAAGTACCGCTCGATCGATGTCTCGGCCGGCAGTCCCGCGCCGGACCTGACGCAGGTGCTCGACGAGCCGCCGCACGTCTTCTATCCGCACTGATTGTCTTGAGCCGGCGAGCCTCCTACATCCTGGCATTCGCGGCCGCCGCTGCGGCCCCGGCCATCGTCGCGGGCCTCAGTTTCTGGGCGCTCGGCGTCAACGCGCCGCTGGCCTTTCAACTCGCCCTCGCGGCGCTTGGGGTGGCGATCGTGCTCGTCGCGGTGCTCGGCATCCCGGCGGTCGTCGTGCTCGTGCGGCTCGGTCGGCTCACGTGGGCCGCCTGCCTCCTGGCGGGACTCGCGATCGCGGGCGTGCCCGATGCGATCTGGGCGTGGCCGCTCCGGGGCGTGAACGCCTCCATGTCCGCGAGCAGCTGGAACGGGCACGCGCTGGTGCCGACGCTCGTGAACGGCGAGGTGACGTGGGCCGGCTGGATGCAGTATGCGCGGGCCGTCGCGCTCGCTGCCGCCTTCGGGGTGATCGGCGGCGGGGCATTCTGGTGGGTGCTCACCCGAGCGCTCACCGGAGTACGCAAGCGGCCGCCCCCCGAGTCGCAGCGGTAGGACGCTTTCCCCCTCGCGGATGCCCGGCGCCGCCCGCCTCGGCGGGGCAGTGTATGATCGTCTCGCCTTGGGACTTCGGGCGACTCGAGGTGCCGGTAAAGCTCATGGCAGGGGTACGCTTTCGAGCCACCCGATGGCGCGTCATGACGACGGTTGCGCTCGGGCTGTCTTGGTGCGCGCTCGCGGCTGCGGCAGGTCCGCCGAATCCGCATGCACCGCAGACCACGAGCGGCGAATCGAAGGCGCAGGCCACGAGCGGCGAATCGAAGCAGCAGGTCTCGATCACGGCGCCGGAACCCCGGTACGTCGCCCCGACACTCCGCGACCAGATCGGTCGGATCTGGGCGCCGGTGTACATCGACGGCAAGGGCCCGTTCCACTTGGTGCTCGATACCGGCGCCAGCCACTCGGCAGTCACCGCATCGGTGGCTCAGGCGCTTGGCATCTCCCTCGACGGCTTGAACCGGATCGAGCTCCACGGCGTGACCGGCTCCGTGCTCGTTCCGGCCATTCGCGTCGACAGCCTGCTGGTCGGCGATCTGCTCATGAAGTCCGTCGAGTTGCCGATCGTGCCGGATGCGCTCGGCGGCGCAGACGGCGTGCTCGGCACCGAAGGACTGCTCGACAAGCGCATCGACATCGATTTTCGGGACGATCGGATCTCCATCAAGCGCTCGCACGCGCGCTGGGCGCCGGCGGGATACGTGACTGTGCCGCTCGAGATCTCGGGGAACCGCCTGCTGACGACCCACGCCTACGTTGGATCGATCCAGGTCACGGCCGTCATCGACACGGGAGCCGAGTCGAGCGTGGCCAACCTGGCCCTGCGGGAGGCGCTCCAGCAGCGGCGGTCGCACTACCACTTCTCGCGGGATCAGCTCGTCGATGCGACCGACGCCGTGGCCGACGGCGATGGCACCGGCATCCCGCCGATCTATCTCGGACATGTGCAGATCTGGGGCGCCCACATCACCTTGGGCGGTATCCACATCTTCGACGTGTGGAACATGACGAGCAAGCCCGCCATCCTGATCGGCATGGACGCGCTGGGCCGGGTGGACGATCTCATCATCGACTACCGGCGCCACGAGCTGCAGATCCTCGTTCACCGCTCCGGAATCACGACGACCTTCGTGGATCGGTGACCGCGCGCAAGCGCGAGCTCGATAGAGTTGACGGCTCGAGCCTCCGCTGGTGTAGTGCCGCGTCCGTCAAAGGCACGAGGAATGCGCATGTCGGTGATCCAGGTCGTCGCTCTCGCCGTCATCCAGGGACTCGCGGAGCTGCTTCCCGTCTCGAGCTCCGCCCATGTGGTGGTGGCGGAGAAGCTCATGGGTCTCGACCCTTCGGCACCGGCGCTCACGCTGCTTCTGGTGCTGCTCCATACCGGCACGATGTTCGCCGTCATCGTCTATTTCTGGAACGACTGGCGGCGCAGCTACTTCACATCGTCCGGCACGTTCCTGCGCTTCGGCCTGCTCGTCGTCATCGCGACGGGTCTCACGGGTGGCCTCGCGGAGCTGGTGGCGCACATCCTCGAGAAGCTCGTTCTGCGCCCGGCTCCCGACCAGGACGTGGAGCAGCTCTTCGGCCACCTCGAGCTGATTGCGCCCGCGCTGTTCGCCGTCGGAGTGCTGATCGTCGTCTCGTACTTCGTGGAGCGCCGCATCGGGAAGACTCGCGAGCTCACGATTCGCCAATCCGTCGCGATCGGGCTGGTCCAAGGCCTGTCCTTGCCGTTCCGCGGCTTCTCGCGCTCGGGCGCGACCATCTCGGTAGCGATGCTCGCGGGCGTCGAGAAAGCCGCGGCGGAGGCGTTCAGCTTCGCGCTCGCCGTGGTGCTCACGCCGCCGGTCGTGGTCCGCGAGGTGCTGCGGTTGAGGAAGCACGGCGCGCCGCTCGCTGCCGGGACCATGCACTCCATCGTGGGGCTCGACTTGCTCGGCGGCGTGCTCGCATTCGGCGCCGGACTGCTCGCGCTCAAGTGGATCAGCGTCTGGCTCGAGCGAGGGCGATGGTACTATTTCGGCGGCTACTGCATGGTCGCCGCCGTCGCCGTGGCGTTTCTGCATCGCGCCGGCTTCTGAGCCTTTCGGCGCCGTCGGCGCCGCACATCGGAGAGGACCGGACACCGGAGAGGACTGTGATGGGTCGAGGAATGCTGGCGACGGCCCTATGCGCTCTGCTGCTCGCCATCGGCTACGGATTGGGCGCGTTCGCCGAGTCGTTCTCTCTCAATCAGTGCTACGCGCTCAGCCTGCGCACGCTCGCCGAGAAAGCCGACCGTGCCGCCGCCTCCAAGAGCGACGCGGCCATCGCGCGCTTCCAGGATCTCGTGCGGTCCCTGCCGCTCGCGGGACCGAAGACCAACTGCAAGCGCGTAGAGCTCGCGGTGGAGATTCCGGATGCGCTTGAGGGCCCATCACGCAATTGAGGTCGCGCCCGCCGGGCGCCTCGCTCGCCGCTGCTCGACGGCTCGCGCGATCCGCTCGAGCACCTGCACCGAGGTCGGCCAGTCGATACAGCCGTCGGTGATGCTCTGGCCGTAAAGCAGCCGTCTCCCGACGATGAGGTCCTGACGGCCGCCGACCAGGTGGCTCTCCACCATGATCCCGCCGATCCGCTGATCGCCCGCTTCGATTTGCCGCGCGATGGCCTCCACCACCGCCGGTTGTTGCTCGGGTCGTTTGGCGCTGTTGCCGTGGCTCGCGTCGATCATGACGCGCGTCGACACGCCCGCGGCGGCCATCTCGGCGCAGGCGGCATTCACGCTCGTGGCGTCGTAATTGGGCGCCTTGCCGCCGCGCAGAATGACGTGACAGTCGGCGTTGCCTGCCGTCGCCGCGATCGCACTGCGTCCCTGCTTGGTCACGGCGAGGAAGTGATGAGGTTGAGAGGCTGCGCGGACGGCATCGACCGCGATCCTCACATTGCCGTCCGTGCCGTTCTTGAATCCGATCGGGCACGACAGTCCCGAGGCCAGCTCGCGATGGATCTGGCTCTCGGTCGTTCGGGCGCCGATGGCGCCCCAGGAGACCAGGTCGGCGATGTACTGCGGCGTGATGATGTCGAGGAACTCGCAGCCGGCCGGCAATCCGAGCTCGTTGATATCGAGCAGCAGCCGGCGCGCGAGCCGCAGTCCTTCATTGATGCGGAAGCTGCCGTCGAGGTCCGGATCGTTGATAAGGCCCTTCCAGCCGACCGTGGTGCGAGGCTTCTCGAAATAGACTCGCATCACGATCTCGAGCGTGTCCCCGAGCCGCTCCCGCTCGCGCCGAAGCCGTCCGGCGTACTCGCTCGCGGCGGACACATCGTGAATGGAGCAGGGTCCGATCACCACCGCGATTCGATCGTCGCGGCCGTGCAGGATCCGCTGCAGGACGCCGCGCGCGCCGTTCACGGTGGCCGCTGCGCGCGCCGTACACGGCTGCTCGCCGAGGAGCGCCTCGGGCGTGGTGAGCTCGCGCATCTCGCGGATGCGCAGATCGTCGGTCTTGTGGTTCAAGGTGGACTCCGGTCCGCGCGCCCTCTGGCGAAAAAAAAACCGCCAGGGGCTGGCGGCTTTCTGGGATACGCGACTCGGTCGAGAACATCAAGTCGAGTGCAACCCCGCTGCCGCCTGGGGGGCGGGCCAGTAAAAATACTCAAACCGGCGGAAGCGGCACTCAATCATGGACCACTCATAGCATACCGGCAGAGCTCGCCGCAAGTGCCCCCACACCGCACGTGCGGGCCACCGGTCAATGCAGCGTCGGGCGCGGGGCTCGAGCGTCGCGCAGCACTTTGAGTATGGCGTCCACGACGAGCTGCGGCTCATCGAGCGCGATGTGATGCCCCGCATGGGAAGCGATGACGTGACTGCTCCGCGTGGACAGCGTGAGCAGATCCCTCTGCAGCTCGCTCCACGCACCTTCCAGCTGCTGAGCGAGCTCGGGGGGAACCCCGGGGTGGCGCAGCGCGTGCGGACTGTGCGAGACGACGACGAGCGGCTTGTCGCCGAGCGAGCCCGTTGCGCGCACCTGCTCGGCGCTGACCGTAAAATCGATGCGCTCGCCGCTGAGGGATGGATCCGACCAGCCTCGCAGGCGGCGGATGATCGCGGACTCTCTTAGCGACCTCGGGGGCAGGATCTTGGAGAAGCGTCTCCACTGGTCGGGGTGCGAGGAGTCGACCAGCACCATGCCGGCGACCTCGTGCGCATGCTCGCTCGCGAAGACCCGCGCGTTGAAGCCGCCGATCGAGTGACCGACCAGTACATAAGGCGGC
>JASHTA010000528.1 GCA_030040795.1 Gammaproteobacteria bacterium
AGCCCTTCGTCGTCGTCCGCCATGACGAGCTCATCATCGTCATCCACGTCGACAGGGACAACAGCGTACACCAACACTGCACTGGTCGCGAACACCGCCGCCGGTACGGTGGATGTCCTTCCGGCCGACACGGTTGCACAGGGGGACAGCAACAGTTTCACCTTCCCCCAGACCGAGAACTCGAGCCTCGATCCCAATCTGTCAATCGGCTGGGGTGTGGCGTTCGCACCGGCCTCGGCGGTGTGGGTCAACGACTACGCGACCAATCTATCATCCCTCTATGACGGGAACGGCAACTTGATCTCTCCGTCGGTGCAGCCGGCGGTCGCCATCCCTCCGAACGCGAGCGGTGGAGCGGCGGGTCCCACCGGCATCGTGGCCAACATCAACACCATTAACTGCCCCACAGTCGCCGCGACGACCTGCGGCTTCGGCACAGGGTTCGCAGCGGGCGCCGGCTCGGCCCAGTTCATCTTCGACGGCACCGGAGGAACCCTCTCGGCCTGGGCCGCCGGCGATACGGCCATCACGGAATTCGACGGCAGCGCGAGCGGAGACAGCTTCACCGGACTCGCCATCTACACTCAAAGCACAGGCTCGACGTTCCTCCTGGCGGCTGATTTCCAAAATCGCGCCGTGGATGTGTTCGACTCGAACTTCCAGCCGAACACTACCGCCTTCACCGGCGGCTTCGTCGATCCGAATCTGCCCGCAGGCTACGCGCCCTTCGGAATTCAAACCCTCGGCAACATGATCTACGTCAGCTATGCCGAGCAACCCACCTCGCAGCCCTCCACCCCGGGCACCCCGGTCCTGGGCGAGGGTCTTGGCCTCGTAGACCTCTTCGACGGTACCGGCACGCTGGTGAAAGAGCTGATCCCCACGGGCGGTCCGCTCAACGCCCCCTGGGGCATCGCCATGGCGCCTCAGGGCTTCGGTGCGTACGGCGGTGATCTCCTGGTCGGCAACTTCGGCGACGGGCGGATCAATGTCTTCGATCCGACCAGCGGCGACATGCTGGGCACGCTGATGGACGCCTCCACCGGAACGCCGGTCCACATCCCCGGCCTCTGGGGGATCGCCTTCGGGAACGGCGCGTTCAGTCAATCGCCGACGACGCTCTACTATGCCGCAGGGCCGGACATGAAGTCCCAGGGCCTCTACGGGAGCCTCGCGCCCGCCGCAGCGAGCTCGAGCAGCTCGAGTTCCTCCAGCTCGTCGTCCGTGCCACCCTACAATTATTAGAGATCTCCGGGAAGGATCGAAGACGATGCCTGAGCGTGGGCGTGGACTACACTATCGGGACTACGTGCGTAGGCATCCGGCGTCTGGCGATTCCAGGCCGCGCACGCGGCACTGAACCTGGGACGGCGATCAGGGCACTCACCGGCATGCTTGCAAGATCTCACACGGAAGGCTCGCGTCCGGACGGCGCGCGCGAGGGTTCCCATCATGAAGAGCGCCCGATGAAGGCGACCAATTCCGGCGACCGACGCGAATCGACCACTGCGGCTCGGAACGAGATCGAGCTCGCGCTGCTGGCGCGGATCGCCAAGCGCGACGCCGCGGCGATGAAGGAGCTCTACCTGCTCTATCACCGCCGCTTGGCTCGATTTCTCACGCGCCTCACGAGCCGGTACGATCTTGCCGAGGAGATCATCAACGACACCTGCTGGATCGTGTGGCAGCGCGCGATCGATTTCCGGGGAGAATCGCTCGTGTCCACCTGGATCCTCGGAATCACCTACCGGCGGGCGCTCAAGACCTTGCGCAGCATCGGGCCCGCCGCTCAAGAGGAGATCGATGTGCCGGATGCGGCCAGCGAGCAGCCTTGCGAGCAGGCCGAGCTCAACGAGTGGCTCGGCGTCGCGCTCGCGCGGCTGCCGCTCGAGCAGCGGATGGTGCTCGAGCTCGCCTACCATCTCGGACATTCGTGCGAGGAGATCGCCGCGATCATGGATTGTCCGGTCAACACCGTCAAAACCCGCATGTTTCACGGGCGGCGCAAGCTGAGAGGACTGCTCCTTGCACTCGCAAGCCCTGCGTAGGGCGGAGGAACGAAATTGGACAGGCATCCCCCCATCACGAATCCGCACGATGAGGCCGCTCACTCGATTCCGTGGCTCGTGAACGGCACGCTCCACGGCGAGGCCGCGACATCGCTTCGGGAGCACCTCGCCGTGTGCTCGCGCTGCCGCGAGAGTTACGAGTCGGAGAAGCGTCTGTATGAGACGATGCGCGCCGAAGGGCCGCTCGTCTTCGCCGGCGAGCCGTCCTTTCAAAAACTGATGGCGCGCATAGAGATCGCAGAGCGTGCGCCGTCCATGGACCCGGCGTACGAGGCCTTGCGCGGCGATCGTGCACGGAGCTCGCCGCGCCGAAACCCCTCACGAACCGCGATAGCGATTCGATGGCTCGCGGCCGCCGTCCTCATCGAGTCCGCCGGCCTCGGCCTCCTCGCATGGCACCAGCACTCGCCGAGCCTGGCGAGCCCCGCGCGGTACGAGACGCTCGCATCGCCCGCACGGACGTACGGAACGAACGCCCGGGCGAGGGTCGTATTCAGGTCCAACCTCTCCTTGCACGATCTTGCAAACGTGCTCCACGGTGTGGACGCCCACATCATCGACGGCCCGACCGATGCGAACGTGTACACGCTCGGGTTCGACGACCAGGTCTCCTCGCCCGACCAGCTCGAGGCGCGTCTCGCCGCCCTGCGTGCCCAATCCGCCGTACTTTTCGTCGAGCCTGCATCAACCCACGGAGCGCCATGAGCCGAGCCGCACGCAGCGGGTGGATCGCAGCGGTCCCGCTACTCCTCAGCGCCTGTGCAGGCACCGCGCTCCAGCGCGAGGTGGCCCGGCCGCTTCCGCAACGAGCGCTCGTCGCCCCGAATCGCTTCGTCGTGGTCACGGTGCGCAACGCACCGCAGCCGCGCGCTGATCGACCCGGTTCCACGCCTCGTGGCTATGACGGGGCCGGACACTATGGCGTTACCGCATCGGCGGCCGAGGCGATCCACTCTCTCGAGCATACTTACCGACTGCATACCGTGTCGGCCTGGCCGATCGCGACGCTGCGGGTCCATTGCGTCGTGTTCGAGGTACCGCCATCGGAGAGCGCGTCCCACTTGATCGCGAGCCTACACCGCGATCCAAGAGTGGAATCGGTGCAACGCCTCAACACATTCGTGACCGACAGCGCCCGGGAGGCTCCCGCCACGGTCGCGAGCGACGAGAGCCATGCCTCCGACTGGATGCCCTACAACGATCCGTACGGCCACTTGCAGAATACGCTTCGCGAGCTCGGCGTCATCGACGCGCAGCGCGACTCGCGTGGCCGCGGCATCACGGTGGCCGTCATCGACACGGGAGTCGACATCGACCATCCGGACCTCGATCGGCATAAGTTCTCGCGACGTAATTTCGTCGACGCCGACGATCGCGAATTTCGGCTCGACCGTCACGGCACGGAGGTCGCCGGCGTCATCGGCGCGGTGGCCGACAATGGCATCGGGATCGTCGGCATCGCTCCGGGCGCGCGGCTGCTCGCCCTGAAGGCGTGCTGGCAGCCGTCCGCCGGCGCCTCGCGCGCCGTCTGCAACAGCTTTACGCTCGCTCAAGCGCTCGAGGCCGCGATCGTCGCGCACGCGGACATCGTCAATCTGAGCCTGGCCGGTCCACCCGATCCGCTGCTCGCTCGGCTCGTTCGTCGCGGCTTGCAACAGGGAATCGTGTTCGTTGGCGCCGTAGCGCCGCCCGGAGAGCCTCGAGGCTTCCCGGTCGGGCTTGATGGTGTGCTTGCCGTCGCGCCCTCCGAGGAAGCGTCAGGAGAGGCCGATTATTTGTACGCGCCGGGTCACGATGTGCTGACGCTCGTGCCCGGCGGGCACTACGACTTCGCTTCGGGCAGCTCCCTCGCCACGGCCGAGGTATCGGGCATTGTCGCCTTGATGCTGTCCCGCAAGCCGCACCAATCCGTCGCCGAGATCAAATCCCTCCTCGCGCGCAGCTCGCAACACATCGCGACCGCCGACGGGCTGCGCCCGTCGGTCAACG
Organism: Gammaproteobacteria bacterium; assembly: GCA_030040795.1. Classification (GTDB taxonomy): domain Bacteria; phylum Pseudomonadota; class Gammaproteobacteria; order Steroidobacterales; family Steroidobacteraceae; genus JASHUC01. Next base: position 4,059 of record JASHTA010000528.1, read on the forward strand.
CGAGCGCCGCTCTCGCTGCCGAGTTCGTTCCGGACCGCGGACGGCTCGCGACGACTCGATGACTCTCAGCGAGGAGTGTCCTGCGTCTGGTCGCCGTGGTGATCGTCGCTCGATGAATTCGGGCGCTGCTGCGGGCCCCGCTCCGACGGCTTGCGCTGCGTCTGCCCTCTCTGAGCCTGCCCTCGCGGCGCCGACTCTCGCTGCTGCTGTGGCCCTTGCCGCTCCTTCCCCGGCTGCGCAGTGCCGGGCCGTCCGGCCTCGGGGCGGCGGGTTTCTGCACGGGTACGGCCCGACGGTGCCGCCGGCAGGCGCGCGTTGGCCCCGGGTCGCGGCCTCGCATGCGGAGGCGGGCCTGCATGAGGCGGCGGCCCAGGCGGTCTTTGGTGCGGTGGAACCCGGCGTCTCAGCCACACACTGCGCTGCGAGTACCACGGCTTGCCACGATAGTATCGGTCCCAGTAAACCCCGAGCGAGAATGTCACGACCGGAATGCCGAAGCTCGGTGCGTAGGAATAGAACGGCACTCTCGCACCCTGATAGACGTACGTCAGCCCGGGCGCGTAGATCCAGCCGCGATTGCCGTCAAAGACCACGTCGCACCAGCTCCAGTCGCTGAGGCATCCCATGATCTGCAGGGGAGTACCGGCCGGAAGTTGGGTCACCGCGGGATAGAGTCTGTCCGGACCGGTACGAAGGTTCAGCGCGTGCGCCGTGAAAGCATCCTGCGCGCCGGCCACGGTGGATGCGGTGGCAAGCACGGCCCCGAGAAGACAGATCATCCGATAGGGTCGCATGGCATCTCTCCTGACTTGACCGATGCTGCCAACCAGCTTCCGTAGGAAGCGCTGGCTGAGCCCATTGTTCCACGGACTCGAGCTCAAGGCACGGCACGTATGATCGCGTGAGCGCCGAATCGTGTTGCGGCGCAAGAAGCGCGGCCATCGGGTTAGAGCGGCAGCACGATCCGAGCCAAGCATCCCTGCACGCCGACGCGGTTCTGCAACGAAATCGCGCCGCCATGGTTCTCGACGATCTCGCGCGACAGCGCAAGCCCGATGCCGGAGCCTCCGGGTTTCGTCGTGAAGAACGGCACCCACAGACTCTCGGTGTGCGCGAGACCGGAGCCGTCATCCTCGATCTCCGCGAGCAGCTTGCCGTTTGCGACGCCCCAACGTACCCGCACCACGCCCGCCCCTA
>JASHTA010000529.1 GCA_030040795.1 Gammaproteobacteria bacterium
GCGGCCACTGGCGCAGCCCCTCGTACGCTGCTGGATGTCATGAAGCGCGTAGACGCCACTTACACACTCAACACCGAGCGGACCTTCCAGGTCCGAAACTCCCGCGGTTACGAGATCGAGCTGCTTATTCCCAGGAGCCTCGAACAAACATTACCGCGCAACGAAACGCTTCAACCGATGTCATTGCCGGAACAGGACTGGTTGCTCCCCGGCCGCAGGGTCGAGCACGTGGTGTGCGGTCTTGACGGCCAACCCTGCCGCCTGATCGCACCAGACCCGCGATTCTTCGCACTCCACAAACTGTGGCTCGCCAACAAGCCCACTCGCAATCCCTTGAAGCGGCCCAAGGACGAGAAGCAGGGCGCGCTATTGCTATCCGCCGTCGCAGAGCGCATGCCGCACTATGCTCTCGACGACACATTTCGTGACAACTTGCCTTCCGAACTGGTCTCCTACTTCGATCATTGGCGCCAAACGGCTCACACATGAGATTCGAGCTACCCTATCTGCTCCATTTCCTGTTTGGTGAGTCGGACCTGGGCCGCCGCGACGTCACTTTCCACATGGTCGACTCGGGTGGTGCCGGGAATAGGTAGCATCAGCGGCGAGCGTGCGAGCAGCCAGGCCAGCACTACTTCCGCCAAGGCGACATGTCGTTTGCCGGCCAGCGCCTGCAATCCGGCCAGCCGCGCATCCTCAGCGTTGAGCGCTTTCGTGCGCCGCCCCCCGAGCGGCGAATAGGGAACGAATACCATATGCTCGCGCTCGCAGGTTGCCAGAATGGCATCTGACTCCCTGGTGAGAATGTTGTATTGATTCTGCACCGCGGCCACCATTACGACGGACCGCGCCGTGGCAAGCTGCTCGGCGTTGACGTTGCTGACCCCGATGTGGCGGATCTTGCCCTCCTTCTGCAGCTTTCCGAGCTCGCCCATTGAATCCTCGAGCGGGACCTTCGGATCCGGCTGATGCAGGTAGTACAGCGGGATCTGTTCGAGTCCGAGTCGCTTGAGGCTCGCCTCACAGGCCGTGCGCAAATGTTCCGGCCGACCGTCGAGCGGAAAGACTCCAGGTACATCACCAATGGTCTTGCCGCCTTTGGTTGCGATGATCAAATCCGATGGATACGGAGAGAACGCATCATGAATCAACCGCTCGGCCACGCCATAGGCATCGGAGGTATCGATGAAGTTCACGCCCAGGTCGTACGCGCGCCGCAGCACAGCGCGTATCGTCGCCAAATCGCTCGGTCTGTCCTTGAGCCGGGAGAACTCGGCAGTGCCCAGCCCGATACGACTCACCTGAAGGTCACCACCGATCCAAATCGTTCCCGATGCTGCTGCCGGCAAGCTGAGATCATGCATGCGCACCCGCTGCGCCGCCCCGAGGACCGAACGGCTCAGTGCGGCCGAGATCGCTACCGCCGTACCCTGCAGAAGAGAGCGGCGCGATAGACTGTTCGTCATCTTGGCGCTCATCATTTGAAACACCGGGCCGCTAACAGCCTCGAGCTTGACCTGACAGGAGTCGGTGGGGTCACGCTAACGCCAGATCCAGCTCCTCTTTTCCCATCCGTTCGTGACCGGCGAACCCGGCGGCAGAAAATACATGGCGGTCCACCAGGCGTGGATCCGGTTCCTACGAACCTGGATGTACTCGTGCACGAGAGTGTCTCGCGCGCCGGTCCCGGGGTAGTGAACGAAGATGATGGAGCACAGGACGACACCTGTCTGCTCGTCGACGAGCGGGAAGCGACGCAGCGCTGCATCGTAGACTCTCTTATCAAAGGCCTCGAAGTGGCCGAGGCAACCGTACTTGGGAGTCGGCGGTCCGCCGTTCTCGACGCGGTAGCATTTGGGATCGCTAGGAACCCATTCGCCGTAATGGTCCGCCACCGCCTGATAGAAGTCGCTCACCAGTGATTTCATCATGAATCGGGAGCTGCGCTCGGCAGGCGGCAGGGGGTCGGCCGGTGGCGGGTAATCCACCAATCCCTGGGGATTGGGCTCGCCGTGACTGCTTCCTCCAGTTCCTTGCAGGGCGACGATCCATTCCGCCTCGGAGACCTTACCGCCCGCAACTTTGAGGCGCACCGAAACGATTCTGTCCTTGCCGTGCACTTGCTTGAGCACGCCCAGAAAAGCGGCCGACCCGTTCACGGGATCGAAGAACCCGCGGTTGACCGCTCCGTAGCCGCTGAACTCTTTCCAGAAGCCCTCGCCGTTTTTGACCACGGCGGTATTTTCCGTGGCATAGTGATCATCCGATAAGCGCGCAGCGCTGGGGTCGTGCTTGAATACCGCCGCCATGTAGGTATCGAGCATCTGCCGCAGGCAGGCCCGATCGCAGCCGCCCGAGTCCTGCTGCGCGTACGCGGCCGTGGAGGTAAAGAGCAGCGCCGCAGCAAGTGCGGCGGCACCCAGTGCGCGAAGGCTTGTGGCACGTGAGATGAAGTGGCGAGACATGGGCAATCTCCCGATTCGTTGCCAGTACAAAGATCTTTACGAGGTCAGTCGCTGAACGATCGCCTCCATGACCGGCGAGAATCGGTCACTTCGGTCGTCGCTTGTTACCTTGCGCGATCATTTGGATCGAGATGAGCTGGATGGGGCGACTGACCGCCGCAAACAACGTCTTCTTGTCCGGGCCGCCGAAGGCCAATGTCACAAGCGGACGCGGCTGCGCAATGATCCCGAGTATCCTGCCCTCTGGGCTCACGACTCCAATGCCCGTGATCATCCTGGTTGGGTCCGCTGGGTCCGGTATGCGCGCCAGGGTGCAATAGATGCGTCCTGCCGCATCGACCGCGAGGCCGTCGCCACATATCTCAGCAAACTGACGTTCATGGGTTAGCGAGCCGTCGGCTCCGACGTCGTAGGCAACGAGGCCGGCGTTATATATCCCGCCGGCTGTGCCCCCCGCAGCATCACCCGCAAGCCGCCCGGTGGCGTAGAACGTCCTTTCATCTGGGCTCAGCATGAGTCCGTTGCCGGGAACGGTACCAAACTGCCCGGTGACCCTGCCTTCGGGGTTGATATAGTAGAGGCCGTCCATGGTCATGTAGACCCCGCCCCTGCTATCCGCTACTACGTCATTTATGAAGCGACCGACGCAATCGAAAGGCTCGCCATGGAACGTGTTGGCGAAGAGTTTGCGCCGCGGCTTAAGCATCCAGACAGCGTTGCCCAGTGCGCGCTCCGCGATGAACACCTGCCCCTTTGAGTTCGCAGCGAGGGCGCCACCCGTATACGTATCCGTGTAGATGACTGACGGCTTGCCGTCCTTGTCCACCCTTACGACTTCGCTTTTGTTCACCACCGCGAGCCACACACTGCCGTCATCGAAGGCGACGATGCCGTCAGCGTTGCCCTGGTCTTCTTCCCAAACAACCTTCCAGTGCTGCCCGGCTGCAATAACACCGGGAATCTCCATCGAGGAGACGTCCTGGAATGGTGGGGGATGGCCTGACCTGCTGCCTCCGCCAACCGGTTTGCCCACAGGCGGCGGGTTCTTGCAATTCGCGGCCAGGAACGCGGCCCGATTCGGGTCGGCAGAGCCCCACACGCCGGCGGTACGCCTCGCATCTGCAGGCTGCCCAATCCCGGAGGCGATTGTCGTGGCTGTGTACATGAACGCCAGCGCCGCGGCCAGCAAACGAATTCCTACCATGACTTGCCAATCTGCAACTGAACCACCCGGCCCGGGGGCCAACCGTAGGCCGGATCATATTGAATGATGTCTTCGAGGACCCTCGGCGGAAGCTCGTTCAACACGTTCTGCGAGCTGAGCGTGACCGTGATGTTCTTGCCGATCCCGCTGAACGTCGTACCCGTCTTGTAGACTATCGATGCATCCAAGGTCGCGTGACTGCTGATATCGGCGTACGAGGGCGGCACGCCGCCCGGCAAGTACGACGAGGCTTCCGTATAGTGGCTTTCGTAGTTGATAAATAGGCTCGGCGACAGAGAGCCGAAGCTGAAACCCCGTTCATAGTTCAGTTGCAACCGGCCCTTGAATTTCAACACATAACCGAACTGACCCGCCTCGTTGATGACGGGTGCGCCCTGAATCACCGCGACGTCAAACTTCGGAATATATTCGCCGGTGAAGTTGGTCTTCCAACTTCCCCACCCGTTGTTCCAGGTGTAGCCGGCCTGCAGGTCCGCACCCTGTGCGATGGTCACCCCGGCGTTTTCGTTTCCGTAGTACGTGTAGGCGAGGACATCGTTCGGATTCGTCGATGTCGCCCCGGAGACGAGCTGACCGCCGGTGTTGTCGTTGGAGCAGGCGAGGTAGTCGTTGAACAGTGCCTGCGTGGTCACCCGCTTCCCGGCTACCGCTGCGCAGTTTGGATCTTTCAGGTTGCCAGTCGGTGTCGGCGTGAAGTACGCGTACGGATTGTTCAGGGCAAGCTGCGGAAAGTACGTGGGATTGTAAATGATGTGGCCGTTGAAGACCTGCGCGTTGATCGCGTCGGTCACACCCGCGTTGAACTCCGGGGTACCGACCTGGTTGATGTAGTTGATCCCCCACCAATTGATCCCTGCCTGAAACCCGGGGATTGACTCGGGAGCCCAGTCGAAGCCCACTGAGAAGGATTTAGACGTCTCCGGCGCAAGCATTGGGTTCACCCCTACGCTTTCCTGATAGACGAGCTTGCTCGCACCGTCGAGACCGTACAGCGCCGGGTTCGTGCACTGCGGGCAGAGAGTGCTCGATATTGCAGTGTCCGGAATGAGCGCAACAATCCATTGAATCGGGGTGGTGTTCACTTCGGTGTGGATGGGAGGCCCGCGGAACGAGGTTCCGTAACTGGCGTGAAACTTGAGGCTGGGGATCGGCCTCCAATTGAGACCGAATTTCGGATTTGTCGTGCGGCCCGTGTTGCTGTAATCGTCAAGACGGCCTGCGATGTCCACCTCCAAGCTCTGGATCCCCGTAACGGCGTTACCGCGACCCACGATGGGAACGTAGAGCTCGGAGTAGACGGCTCTGTCCCGCATGTCGGCAGTGACCCAGCCGGCGGTATGCCCTTCATACAACCAAAAGTCGTCCTCGACACCGGCCGCGAGCCGCACCGTACCCCCGGGGAGAGCAAACAGCGGCCCTTCGCTTTGCACCTGCATGAACTGACCGTCGCCCCAGGTCTCTCCGGCCAAGTTCGTACCTACGTAAGGGGGCACGGTCACGCCGATCGACCCTGGCTGCGTGCAGTTATACGAATTGGGGTCGCAGAAATAGTTGAAGGTGCTCGGAGCAGGTTGGCCCAGGTTAGTTCTGGCAGTGTAATAAAGGGACTGGTTGAGGCTCAGCTGCGGGGTGATCTGCCAGTTGCCCGGCAGGCTGATATGAAATCCGTTGCTGGTCTCCCATCCTCGGTAGGTATCCCAGCCCAGCTCTGGACCGACCTGACTCAGGTCGTTGTAGTTGACCTCCAACGACCCCGTCGCGCAGGCGGCCAGCAGCGCCGCCGGGCCGCTGACGACGCCGTTCGCGTAGTGGCTGGGATTGCAGGGGCTGTACGGGTTGGTGTTCGGAACGCTTGCGGCGACGTCGTTGGCAGTGCTTTCCATGTAGCCTTTGGCGTCCTCGCGGTCATACTCGCTGTCGCCGAAGAACTGCAGCCAGTCAGTGATCATCTGGTCGTAATTCATCACGACGATGTCGCGCGTGTCCCCCGGACTGATGTCAGGTCCCGGCGCTCCCGCCCAAATGTTCTCTCGATTGGCGCTGCCCGCAGGTCCGAGCTGCGACAACGTCAGCGCCTGACCGTTCTGTGCGGTGGGAATCGCGTAGGTGGTGCTGCCGACGAGAATATTCCCAGGCGCCGCGAAATCTGATGACGGGCTTCCTCCGAAGGGAGCGAAATTGTTGTTGTAAAGCGTAGGATACGTCGATGCCGCCAGCGCGCTCGTTTGACTGTGCTGATAACCTAGAATGAAACCGCCGCTGCCCGACTCGCCCTCGTTCCAGATATGCCCGAGGATGCCCGTGGCGTACGAGGTGTTCGTCCCCTTCATCGAATTCTCGCTGAAATAGCTCTCGATAACGTCCTGCGGCTTTCTAAGCACGTAGTTGACGGTCCCGGCGATCGCGTCCGCGCCATAGATGGGCGAGGTGCCGTCCGGAACGACTTGAATCTGCTCGATCATCTGAGGAGGAATACTGCTCGGGTCGAAGACGTCACCGACGACGCCCTGCTCCCAATTCCGATGACCGTTCGTCAAGCTCAGCGTCGCCTGAATGCCAAGACCGTGGATGTCCGGCGAATTGATATTCGAGAAGCCATTCTGGACCGCGGTCGCCCCGGTGGTATGGGGGCCGATCCCCAGATCGAGAACCGCCGGGTTGGTGTCCAGTACGTCATTCGTGCTGGCCAGACCCAACTCCTGCATCGC
>JASHTA010000530.1 GCA_030040795.1 Gammaproteobacteria bacterium
CTGCCGCTGCTGTTCGAGGTGGTGCTCGGCTACAGCGCCGTCTACTCCGGCTTGCTGCTGCTCGCGATGAACGGCGGAGATCTGCTGCTCAAGTCGGTGACCACCCGCACGATCCGCCGTTTCGGCTTCCGTCCCGTACTCATCGTGAGCACGGCGCTGATGCTCGTGGCGATCGTCGCGTGCATCGCGGTGTGCTCGGTTGCCTCCTATTGGGTGTGCTTTGCCATCCTCGGGTCAGCCGGCATGGCCCGCTCGCTGCTGTTCACGGGCACGAGCACGCTCGCCTTTGCCGACGTGCCGCACGAGGAGCTCGGGAGCGCAACGGTCCTGTGGAATCTCGTCCTGCAGACGACCAATGCGTTCTCGGTGTCGCTCGCGGCGATCCTGATGAATCTCACCTCGCTCGCGCAGGGCGAGCCCATCGGCCATGTGACCTTGCGCAACTGCCAGGTGGCGCTCGGGGCGATGGTGCTCATGGGCGCGCTGTCGCTGTTCTCATTCGCACGGCTGCCGCGGCATGCAGGGGCGGCGGTGAGCGGCCATGTGCCCGCGGAGTCGACCGCATCGGAGTGAGCCTGCGCCGGCGTGAGTCCGTGTCCCTATCTGCGGAGCGCCCTCGTGCGCCACAGGATCCACAGCGCAAAGAGAAGCGAGCCCGCCCAGCCGGCCGGCGAGAGGAGTGCGCCCCCGACGGCCGGGATCCAGCTTTCCGTCCGATCCGCGACGGCGAGCGAGCCCTGCACGATGTAGGGGCTCGCCGCAGCGACGCACACCGCGCCGATCAGCCACACTGCGATCCGCCGAAGGGTCTGCCGGCGCCGCTTCTTGCGGATGCGCGATGCCACTCGCTCGGCAAAGTCGCCCGCAGGCAGCGCGTGCCGCGCCTCCTCGAAGAGGCACGCCAGCTCGTCGTCCCAGGGGTCCGGCATGGTGCTCACCCGTATGCGCGCAAGGTCTCTCGCAGACGAGCCGCACCGCGCGCAACGTGCGACTTCACCGTGCCGAGCGGAAGGCCCGTCGCCTCACTGATTTCCCGATGGCTCATGCGCTCTCCATACGCGAGGACGATGCACAGTCGCACATCGGGCGCGAGCAGCGCCAGAGCGCGATCGAGGTCGACCCGCTCGGCGGTCGTCGGCTCGTCGGCGAGCTCGTGTGTCGGCGCACCCGCCGCCCCGTCGAGCGAGCCGGGCGCAGCCGATCTCCCTCGCGCACCGCGAGCCCGCAGATGCTGCAGCCAAACGTTGACGGCGATCTTGCGCAGCCAACCGCCGAAGGCAGCCGGCGCCTCGAGCGTGCGTATCCTCTGCCAGGCTTGCACGAAGGCCTGCTGCGCAAGGTCGTCGGCCAAGGCAGCGTCGCGGGAGAGCCGCCGCAGCAGCTCGCGAATGTGCGACTGACGGCGGCGCACGAGCTCGCCGTACGCCTGGTCGTCTCCGGCGCTCGCGAGTGCGACGACCACCGCCTCGGCTGCCGCGCTGAGGACATCGCGCGGCAGTCCACCGGTCACGCCGTGCGATCCGGCGAGCGCTCGGGAGGTAGGTATCGCCGGAGCGAGCGTGCAGCGATCAGCAAGCCGATACCGACGCAGACGGCAATGGCGCCGAGCCCCAGAATCGGAAACTCCGCCGCGCGGAATTGCATGCCCACCCACAGTCCCGCCAGGAAAACGCCGATCCCCGCGGCGATCGTGATGACGCCGCCGATGTGGAGATAGGGCCGCAGCTCGTGCAGATCAGCCGCCGGTTGCTGCCGCTGTCCGCCGAGCAGCTTCTCGAGCACCGCGGGGTCCAGCTGCTGCCCGTGCTCGATGGCCGTCCTCAGCGACTCCATCTCGAGCCGCTTCTTGCGATAGTCGTAGGCCATGCCGGCAATTGCCATGACGACGACGAATACCCAGAAGACAATGAAGGCCGCGGTGTGGGTGAGAGCGATATTGGCGGCAATATGTGGGTCCATGGGCACCTCTCCCGAGAGCGCTTGCGTGGTCGCAAGGGTAGAGATGCGCGCGAGAGGCCGATTGGATGCACCTCGGCTACTTGCTCTCCTTCGCCACGAGGTACTTGACGAGCTCGATCGCCTGGTCGTATCCCCCGGCGGAAGGGACGGTCAGGCGGTATTTCCCGTTCACCACGATCGTCGGGGTCTCATCCACCAGGGCGCTCATGATGTACGAGTCGGCGCGCCGCATGTTCAGATTGACCGTGAACGAGTTTGCGGTGGCGAGGAACTGCGCCGTGCTGACGCCGGCCACGCGGTGATAGAACTTCGCGACGTCATCGATGGTCGGCAAGGGGTCCTTCAATCGCCCCGTCGACTCGTCGGCCACCGCGAGCTCGCCCGTCTTCCACACGGCATTGAACATGGCGTCGTGCGTTTTCTCGGCGACGCCGAGCGCCTTGGCGGCGTAGTACGCGCGCTGGAACACCGGCCAGTCCTCCGCCGAATTGAACGCCGCCGAGACGTAATCCATCTGGGCGTTGGCCGGCAGGCTCTCGCGGAGCCGGTCCGCGATGGGGTAGAACTGGTTGCACGCCGGACAGGCGTACGAGAACACTTCCGTCACCTCCACCTTCCCCGCAGGCACGTTGGTCGGCTGCGCAGGGTCGATGAGGAAGTAGTTCTGGCCTTCTTTCCACTGCGTGCCGTTCTGCGCTCCGGCAGGCATCGCGAGCGGCAGGAGCAGGGCAAGCAGAGTCCAGGTGTGTCTTCGCATGGGCGTTCCAACCTTCGTGATCGGTTCCGCACCCATGATAACCGCTGCGAGAGGACCAGGACATCACCGCCGCGGTCGCGGTGGCCTTACTCGATGGGGTAAAAGCGCATGCCCCGGCTCGCGCAGGAGGGTGGGCCGCCGGCGGCCAGCAGACACAGACGCGCGGGTGGAGCGAAGTTGAGACAGCTCCTCGGGTCCAGGCCGACGTCGCAGAGTCGACCGCGCCTCGGCACGGCACGGAATGGACGAAGCGGACGGCTGCGCATGACCGTTGCGACGAGCGGAGTGACGTCGAAGCCGCAATGCACGCGCGCAGGATAGCTCGCCGTGCAGGGCTGTACGGCCGTCGACGTTGTACGAACGCCGGCTGCGAAAAGCAACGAAAGTAGAATGCTCATGGCCGTGCACCGAATTCTTGCTCGGTGTAAACGCGCGTTGAGCGCGGCTCGGGTTAACGGCGGAGCGCTGCTGCGCACGGCTGCGTGCCTCGGTACGACAAGCACGAAAGATGCAATATGATGTACAAATAACCAGTATGAGGTGTCCGTGAATGGACGATCGGCCTGGTGCGCTGGAGCAGGCTACGAGCGATCATTCCCCGAGCGTTCCGACGTCAAAATAGGGACAGCTGATGGTCAAAGTCGCCTTCATCGGGATCGGCAAGATGGGGCTCGGCATGGCGAGTCGACTGCTCGCCGCTGGGCATGATCTTGCGGTCTTCAACCGGACTGCCGCAAAGGCGGAGCCGCTCGTGCGGCTTGGCGCACGGTGTGCCGCGAGTCCACGGGAGGCGTGCAGCGGAGCCGAAGCGGTCTTCTCGATGACGGCGGACGATGCGTCCTCCCGCGCCGTGTGGCTCGGGCCGCAGGGGATTCTCGCGGCGAACAGAGCGCCGCGGGGCTTTGCCATCGAGTGCTCGACGCTCTCCCACGATTGGGTGCTGGAGCTTGCGCGCGAGGCGGCGGCGCGAGGCCTGCGCTACATCGATGCGCCGGTGACAGGATTGCCGGAAGACGCCGCGAACGGAGCGCTGACCTTGCTCGTCGGCGCATCGCCCGATGACCTCCGCGCGGCTCGCGATCTGCTCAGTGCCGTGTCACGCAGCGTGATTCATTTCGGATCTGTGGGCGCGGGCACGGCCTACAAATTGATCATCAATTTGATCGGCGCCGTGCAGATCGCCTCGGCGGCGGAAGGGTTGGCGCTCGCGGAGCGAGCAGGTCTCGACCCACGGGTTGTGGCGGACGCGGTCGCGACGAGCCAGGCCGCGAGCCCTCAAGTCGTCCGCAATACTCGCCGTATGGTCGACGATGATCACTATCGCAACGTCGTTTTTACGCCCGCGCTGCGGCTCAAGGACGTTGACTACGGACTGAGGCTTGCCGGCAAACTCGGACTCGGCGCGCCATTCGGCGAGCTCGCGGCGGACGCGCTGCGTCGGCTGTGCGAGCTCGGCCTCGCCGATGTCAACGAGAGCAAAGTCATTCACATTGCCCGCGGCCGGCGACCGCGCTAGCGTTCGGATAGGCCGCTGACGGGAACCCGGGGCTCGCCCCGGGCGTTTTCAAGGAGCCATGCCGCCTATTGAACTTAAGCTCTCAGGGCATGGAAAGGTGACCGCGCCTTGGGCGTATCAGTACCACGGCCGA
>JASHTA010000531.1 GCA_030040795.1 Gammaproteobacteria bacterium
GTGACGCTGCGAGTCACCAACCGCTTGCGCGTGCCGAGCTCCATTCACTGGCACGGCGTGCTGGTCCCGACGCAGATGGACGGCGTGCCCGGGTTGAGCTTCGATGGCATCCGGCCGGGGGAGACTTTCGTCTACCGCTTCCAGGTGCGCCAGTCCGGAACGTACTGGTATCACAGCCACTCGGGGTTCCAGGAGCAGACGGGGCTCTACGGGCCCATCATCATCGAGCCGCGGACCGCGCAGCCGCGGCGCGCGGACAGAGATTACGTCGTGCTTCTCTCGGATTGGACGGACAGCGATCCGGAGCACCTCTATCGCCTGCTCAAGATCGACAGCGAGTACTTCAATTTCGGCCGCCGCACGCTCGGCGATTTCTTCTCCGACGCGAGCAAGGAAGGCTGGCGCAACGCGCTCGACGATCGGCTGATGTGGGGCCGTATGAGGATGGACCCGCGCGACCTCGCGGATGTCTCGGGCTACACCTACACGTATCTCATGAACGGCGCCGCACCGGCGGACGGTTGGACCGGACTTTTCCAGCGCGGCGAGCGGGTGCGGCTGCGCTTCATCAACGGCTCGTCCATGAGTTTTTTCGATGTGCGCATTCCAGGCCTCGAGCTGAGGGTGATCGCGGCCGACGGGCAGGACGTCGAGCCCGTCACCGTCGAGGAGTTCCGGCTCGGGTCCGGCGAGGTGCTCGATGTCATCGTCGAGCCCCGGGACGATCGCGCGTACACGATCTTTGCGCAGTCGCTCGACCGGTCGGGATACGCCTGCGGAACGCTGGCGCCGCGGCCGGGCATGCGTGCGCCGGTCCCGCCGCTCGATCCAAGGCCCCTGCTTGCGGCCATTGACATGGGAATGCGCGGGCGCATGCCCGGGATGGGCGGTATGGCGGGCATGGCGGGCATGGCGGGCATGAGCGGTATGGCAGGCATGAAGGGCATGGGCGATATGAGCGGGATGACAGGCATGAGCGGCATGCCCGGCATGGATGGCATGACATTCTCAACGCGCCTCGACGATCCGGGTGTCGGCCTGCGCGGGAGTGGACGCCGCGTGCTGACGTACGCGGATCTGCACACGCTCGGTGGGCCTATCGATCGGCGCGAGCCCGCTCGCGAGATCAAGATGCGCCTCACCGGGGACATGCGGCGGTTCATCTGGTCGCTCGATGACCGGAAGCTCTCGCAGTCCGAGCCGCTGCGGCTCGACTACGGCGAGCGGGTACGCCTCTCGCTCACCAACGAGACGATGATGATTCATCCCATGCATCTGCATGGCTTGTGGGGAGAGGTGCTCTCGTCGAAGGGGGAGTTCCTCGTGCGCAAGCACACGATTGCCGTGCAGCCCGGCCAACGCATTGACTACGACATCTCAGCGAACGCGCTCGGACGCTGGGCCTATCACTGCCACCTGCTTTATCACATGGCAGCCGGCATGTTCCGCGAAGTGCGGGTCGAGCCGTCGCACGGGCGCAGCCTTTGAGCGCTACGAGAAGAGGGCGTTCGTTTCGCGCGCTCCTGGGGGCACTCGCGATCGTTGCGCTGTCTCCCGTACAGGCACAGCAATCGCCGCAGGCGGCCATGGGGGGGACGAGCTCGGTGCCGTATGCGCCGACGCAGACGAGCGAGATGCCTGTCAGCGACACGGATCTATTCGGCAGCGTGCTGCTGGATCAGCTCGAATGGCGGAATCCGGATTCGACGCAGGCCGCCGAGTGGGAAGCCGAGGGCTGGTACGGCGGGGACTTCGACAAGCTCTGGGTGACGACCGAGGGCGAGCGCCTGAGCGGCGAGACGCAGGATGCGTTCGCCGAGCTGCTCTGGGACCACGTCGCCGGCCGCTGGTGGAATCTGCAAGCCGGAGTGCGAGAGGACTTCGGCGACGGTCCATCGCGCTCGTGGGCCGCTCTGGGTGTCAGAGGTCTCGCCCCCTACGGCATCGACATCGAGGCCACGGCTTATGCCGGAGAGGCGGGGCGCACCGCCGCGCGTTTGCGCGCGGAGTACGACATCCTCTTGACGCAGCGCCTCATCCTGCAGCCCGAGGCCGAAGCGAATCTCTACTCCAAGCGCGATCCGGCGCGGCAGGTCGGCTCGGGACTCTCGGATCTCGATGCGGGGATCCGCTTGCGCTACGAGATCCGGCGCGAGCTCGCACCTTACATCGGCATCGTCTGGACGCGGCAGGCCGACATCGATTCCTCGCGCGCGTTCACCGAGGCGGGCTATGTGCAGCTGGTCGCAGGAGTGCGCGCGTGGCTCTGATCCGAGATACTGGGCTCGATCCTACGGGGAGATCCGCCATGAGGCCTCTTGCGATTCTTCCAGCGCTCGCTCTGCTCGTTGCGATGACGGTTGCCGAGGCGCACGCGCATCTGCGGAGCGCCGTTCCGGCCGACGGCAGCAGCGTCGCGACGCCGCCATCACGAGTCGTGCTTCGATTCTCCGAGGCTGCGCGGCTCACCGCGGCTTGGATTGCGAGAAACGCTGCGCCCAGGGAGCCACTGCGCCCGCTGCCCGACCGGGCCGCGAGGGAGCTCGCGCTCTCCCTGCCCACGCTTGCGCCGGGCCGCTACGTCGTGAGCTGGCGCGCATTGAGCGCGGACGGCCACATCATGCCAGGCGAGGTCCGGTTCACCGTACTGGCGCGCGGCATGATCGGGCACGCACCCGAGCACGCGACCGGAGATGCGACCGGGCACGCGCCGGGGCCGTCCTCACCGTAATCCGCTGCGGCCCGAATGCTCAGCGTCCCGGACGCGCTGTCCGTCCTGCTGCGCGCGCTGAGCCTCGTTCTCGTGCTGCAGGCTGCCGGCGCAGCGCTCTGCCTCGCCCTGTTCGGCCGCGAGCTCGCGGACTCGCTTGCCACAGCGCGACGGCTAGGGAGCATCGCGGCCGCCAGCGGGGCCGTATGTGTCGTCGCCCATCTCGCTTTGCAGGCGGGCCGCATGGCGGGGGATCTGTCGGGCATGCTCGATGGATCTCTCCTGCGGCTCGCGCTGACCTCCACGGCCGGCTCCGCATCCGCCTTGAGCGTGCTCGGACTTGCGCTCATCGCCTGCGCGCTGACGGCCCGGCGCACCGGCGTGGCTGTCATCGGCACGGCGCTGGTTACGGCGTCCTTCACGTTGACAGGACACACGTCCGTCAGTCCACATCGATGGATCCTGTGCCTGCTCCTCCCCGCGCACTTGCTCATCGTCGCGTTTTGGTTCGGCGCGTTGCCGGTGCTTTATCTTGCGAGCCTGAAGGAGAGCCCGGCGCGAGCGGCGCGCATCGTGGATCGATTCTCGAGCGTCGCCACGTGGCTCGTGCCTGGCATCCTGCTTGCGGGGCTCGCGCTTGCCGCGCTGCTCGTCGCGAATCTCGGTGTGCTGCGCCAGCCCTACGGCGAACTGCTGCTCGCGAAGCTCGGCGGGTTCGCGCTGCTGATGGGACTCGCATCGCTCAACAAGTGGCGACTCGCGCCCGCCATGGCGCGCGCCGATCCCGGCGCGCTGATCGCGTTCCGGCGCTCCGTCGCCGCGGAGCTTGCCTTGATCGTCGCAGTGCTCGCCGTTACCGCTGTCATGACGACGCTCTTCTCGCCGGACTGACGCCACCCGCAAAGCGCTTCGGCTCAAGAGCCGTGGTGGGAACCACGACGCCGCCTGCCGCTTTCGATGGTGAGGGGCGACTCGATGTGGAGCGCAGGCGGGAGCATGCGGGGGCAAGCCGCGCCGCAAGGATCGGGGATCCGAGGAGGAGGCATGAGGGCGATTCTGGGCACGATTGGCGCGATCTTCATCATCGCATGGCTGGTGCTGTGGCTCGCGGTCAAGGTCACCTTCGGGGCGATCCATCTGCTGCTCGCCGTCGGGGTCATTCTCCTCGTCATCGCGCTGGTGCACGCGGCGGCGGGCGGCTCCAGGGCGTGATGCCGGATGTGCGTCAGGCGTAACGGAAGAGGGCCTTGAACCCGAAGTCCATGTGCTGCTGGATGTGGCAGTGGAACAAGGTCAAGCCCGGCTGATCCGCGACGAGATCGACGGAGACGCGGCCGTAGACCGGGACAATCACCGTGTCCTTGAGAATTCCGCTCGAGGGCTTGCCGTTCACGTCCACGAGCTCGAAGCGATGGCGGTGCAGGTGCACCGGATGGGAGTCGTCGGTGCGGTTGTGGAAGACGAGGCGGTAGCGCCTGCCCTGCTCCAGCACGAACTCCCGGTCGTGCGGATAGGGCTTGCCGTTCACCGTCCAGAGGTCGAATTGCCCGGCTCCGCTCGGGATCTTCTCGAAGACCATGTCGATCGTGTGATCCGGCGCGGGCCGGGCGGGCGCCGCCGATGCGGCGTGCCCGAACACCGTGTAGTCCCACTGCTCGCCCGGCTGCGCCTCCCAGCGCGCCTCGCGATGCTGGTTGGCGTATTCGACGACTACCCCGAGACCCGCCCGGCGCAGGGGGTCGAAGGTCGAGCCGAGAACCCAGACCCCCGGGCGATTCATCTCGACATAGGCGTCCACCCGCTCTCCGGGCCCCAGCGTCAGCACCTTGACGGCGCGGGGCACGGGGACGGGATTGCCATCGAGCGCGAGCACGTAGAACTCGTGGCCGGGCAGCGCGATGGTGCGATTCTCGAGCGCGCTGGCATTGAGCAGGTGCAGGAGCACCCGGTTGCCCTCCCGGACGCGAATGGGCTCTCCGGAGCCGAGCGCCTTGTCGTTGACCGAGAACAGCTGCGAGGTGGCCTCGAGCCCATTGGGCCGGGACGTATTGAACGTGGCGGGGCGCTCCGGCTGCGGGCCGAGCACACCGATATCGTCGGTATCCATCGGCTGGTCGGTGTAGAAGGGCTCCCACTCGCGCAGGGCGAGGAACAGCTCCTGGTCGTAGCGGCCGGGATCGGAGCCGGAGTCGATCAGGAGGAATCCGAACTGGCCCGTGTAGGTGCTGCGATGGAGGTCGCCCATCGCCATGGCGTGCGAGTGGTACCACCGCGTGCCTGCCGGACTCGGCGTGAACTGGTATCTACGGCGAGCGCCGGGAGGGATGGGGGGGGTGCCTTCCTCCTCGGAGCCGTCGATGTCCGGCGGGAGGAACAGGCCATGCCAGTGCACCAGCTCCGCGGTGTCCGAGTCGTTGACGACCTCGACCGTGACCGGTTTGCCCTCGCGCATCCGCAGGAGAGGTCCCGGAGCCGTGCCGTTGTAGGCCGATGTGCTGACGAAGTGGCTCGGCGCGACCTCGAGGGCGGCCGGAGCAATGTGGAGAGTGAAGTCGGCCGGCGCGGCGCTCGAGCCGGCATCGGCGGAGCCCGGTGCCGGAGCCGGCGAGGATGCCATGCCCGCCCCGCGGTCGCCGTCGGCGGCACGAGACAGCGGGGATGATGCCGCATGAGCCGCCGCCGGCTCCGCCCAGACCGCCGGGACGGCGGCCTGGACGAGCGTGGCAGCGCCTGCGCAGGTTACAAAGTCTCGGCGCTTGATCATGATCGCGGTCCCTCCAGGCCATGCCTGGCGGATAAACTCGCGTTTTGGGGTTGCGCCGTCAACCGCCGTCGGGTACTTACTGTTCTCTCGGTTGCAAGTGCGCAGCCGCATAGGGGGCGAACGTGAGGCTCCTTCGATCCTGTCGGCTCCTGGCCCTGTCGGGCGGCATCGCTTGCGGGCTGCTCATCCTGCAAGGCGATCACGCCGCGTTCTCGCAGGAGCTGCGGTCTCTCCCCGACGTGACCGAATCGAGCGGCGACAAGGCGGAGTTCTACTGGTCGCGGCTGCGGTACACCTCGAGCGGCTATGGCGAATCCGGCTACGGATACGGGTACGGCGGCGGCTTCGGCTTCGGGTTCTTCGGCTGGTCGCGCGACTACCCGAAGGCGGACCGGCAGATGCTCATGGCCCTGAAGCGCCTCACCCGCGTCCAAATGCGCCCGACGGAGCAGGTCGTCGATCTCGACAGCGACGATATCTTCAACTATCCGTGGGTCTACGCCGTGCAGGTCGCGAACTGGACGTTCACCGACGCGGAGGCGAAGCGGCTGCGCGAGTACCTGCTCAAGGGCGGGTTCCTGATGGTCGATGACTTTCACGGCACTCTCGACTGGCAGCGCTTCATGGCCGGGATGCGCCAGGTGCTGCCGAACCGCCCGGTCGAGGAGCTGAGCGACAACGACGAGATCTTCCACGTGCTGTTCGACCTGAGCGAGCGCTTCCAGGTGCCCGGCGAGCAGTACGTGTGGAGCGGCCGCACCTACGAGAAAGACGGCTACATCCCCAGGTGGCGCGCGATCCGCGACGACAAGGGGCGCATCATCGTCGCCATCTGCTACAACATGCATCTCGGCGATGCGTGGGAGTGGGCCGACATGCCGCAATATCCCGAGAAATTCGCATCGCTCGCGTATCGCGTCGGGATGAACTACATCATCTACGGCATGACGCATTGAAGGGCCGGAGGGGCGGCGGCGCGCGGCGAGCGCGCGAAGCGGCCTGAAGTCGCATCCCGGCCGGCGAGCCGCGCGGAACATGTTCGAATTTCTGTTCAAGTATCCGCCCGCGGCTTTCGAGCGAGGCCACCTCGTCCTGCTCGGCGCCTGGCCGGTCTGGGTGCTGATCCTGCTGATCGTCCTCGTTGCGGGGGGCCTCGCGCTGCTCGACGCGCGGCGCCTGCGCGGGATCTCCGAAGCCGGGAGAAGCTGGCGCCTCGGTGTCCTGTGGCTGCTTCAGTCGCTGCTCGCCGCGTTCGTGCTGGTGCTGCTCTGGCAGCCCGCGATCGCCGTCTCCGAGCTCAGGCCGAGGCAGAACATCGTTGCCATTCTCGTGGACGACTCGCGCAGCATGAGCCTCAAAGAGGGCGGGGCGCGGCGCGAGGATCAGGCGATCGAGGCGCTGCGGTCGCAGCTGCTGCCCGCGATCGGCAGCCGGTTCGAGACGCGGCTCTACCGCTTCGACTCGGGCCTCACCCGCGTCGATCTCGCGCAGCTCGGTCCCGCCCAGGCGCCTGCCACGCATATCGGGGACAGCCTGAAGCAGCTCGCCGTCGAGACCTCCGATCTGCCGATCGGCGCCGTCGTGTTGCTGAGCGATGGCGGCGACAGCAGCGGGGGCGTCGGCCGCGACGCCATCGAGGCTCTGAGGCGGCGGCACATTCCGGTCCACACCGTCGGATTCGGCGCGGTCGAGGGCGCTCCCGACGTGGAAGTCGAGGACGTGACGCTTGCGACGCGAGCGCTCGCGCAGTCGCGCGTGAGCGCCGTCGTGAAGCTGCGCGAGCACGGCTACGACGGGCGCAGGACGCGGATCATCGTCCGCGACGGCGGCAAGATCCTCACGGTCCGCGAGATCACGCTGCAAGGGGGCGGTGCGATCCAGGCGGAGCCGATCGTGTTCGATGTCGGCGGAGCGGGGGCCAAGCCCCTCGAGTTCTCGGTCGAGCCGCTTTCGACCGAGTCGAACCAGGCGAACAACACCGTCACCCGCCTCATCGACGTGGAGTCGCAGCCGCGGCGCATCCTCTACTTCGAGGGCGAGCCGCGGTGGGAATACAAATTCATCCGGCGCGCCGCGGAGGACGATCCGATGGTGCACCTCGCGTCGATCCTGCGCACGACGGAGAACAAGATCTACCGGCAAGGCATCGACAGCCCGAACGAGCTCGTCGATGGGTTTCCGACGCGGCCGGAGGACCTGTTCGCCTTTCAAGGGCTCATCATCGGCTCCGTCGATGCGGGATATTTCACCCAGGCTCAGCAGGAGCTCATTCGCGAGTTTGCGGGCCGGCGCGGAGGCGGTGTCTTGTTTCTCGGCGGCCGGGCGTCGCTCGCAGACGGTGTGTGGGGCGGATCGCTCGCCGCCGACGCGCTGCCCGTCATCCTTCCCGACTCGCACGAGACCTTCCACCGGGATCCCGCGACGGTAAGCCTCACGCCGGCCGGCGAGCTGAGCGTCATCTGCCGGCTGGTCGACGACCCGGTCGAGAACGCTGCGCGGTGGGACAAGCTGCCGTACCTCATGGATTATCAGGACCCCGGCAGGCCCAAGCCCGGCGCCGTGGTGCTTGCCGACATGCACCACGACGGGCGCACGATGCCGCTGCTCATCACTCAAAACTACGGGCGAGGCCGCACGGCCGTGCTCGCGACAGGCGGAACGTGGCGCTGGCAGATGAGCTTGCCGCTCGGCGACCCGACACATCATGTGTTCTGGCAGCAGCTGCTGCGATGGCTCGTCACGGAGACGCCGGGGCCGGTCGTTGCGAGCGTCCCGAGCCCCGTACTCCTCGATCAAAGCCACGTCCGCATCTCGGCGGAAGTGCGCGACCAGCGCTATTCGACCGCCGTAGACGCGAGCGTCGCCGCCCGTGTGATCGGGCCGGCGGGCGCACCACAGCAGATCGAGCTCGCGCCGGTGCCGAACGATCCCGGCCGTTTCGCGGCCGACTGGACGGTGCCGGCGGCCGGCCTCTACGTCGCGGAGGTCACGGCCCGGCGCGGAAGCGAGGAGATCGGGCGCGACGTGGTTCCGTTCGAGCGCCTCGACGGCGTCGCCGAGAATTTCCATACCGAGCAAGATCGAGATCTGCTCGAGCAGCTCGCGGCGAGCACGGGCGGCCGTTACTGGCAGCCGGGCGAGCTCGCAGCGCTCGCGCGCAGCCTTCCCTACTCGCAGTCGGGGCTCAGCTCGCGCGAGCTCGAGGATCTCTGGAACATGCCGGCGAACTTCCTGCTCATCCTCGCCCTGCGTTGTGCCGAGTGGCTGCTGCGCCGCAAGTGGGGGATCGTGTGAAGCTCGGGGCGCTTCTCGGGATGGAGGTCGGGGTGGAGGTCGGGATCGGGGTCGGGCGCCGCGGGCGACTCGGCGCGCTCGCGGCGGCTGCCGGGACGGCATGGCTTGCGCTCGGCGCCCCGGCGCACGCGGACACCTACTTCCTCACGGTCGCGGGACTCGGCGGCGAACCGGACTACGAGCAAAGCTTCCGTCAGCTCGCCTCGGAGCTCGACCGCGTGCTTCAGGGACCCGAGCATCATGTCTACACTCTCTCCGGCCCGGGCGCCTCGCGGGGACACATCACGCAGACGCTGCGGGACATCGCCGGGCTCGCAAAGCCACAGGACGACTTCGTGCTGATCCTGATCGGTCACGGCTCGTACGACGGCTTCGAGTACAAGTTCAACGTTCCCGGGCCCGACATCTCCGGCCGCGAGCTCGCGGCGCTCTGCAACCGCATCCCCGCGCGGCGCCAGCTGATCGTCAACACCACAAGCGCGAGTGGCGCGTCGGTCGCCGTGTTTGCGCGGCGCGGACGCGCAGTGATCGCCGCCACGAAGAGTGGCACGGAGAAGAACGCGACGGTGTTCGCGCGCTACTGGGTCGATGCGCTGCAGGATCCCACGGCGGATGTCGACAAGAACGACGCGATCTCCGCTCTCGAGGCGTTCAACTACGCGACCGCCAAGACGGCGGCTTTCTACGAGTCGCAGAAGCGGCTCGCCACCGAGCACGCGGTATTCGACGACACCGCGCGCGGCGGCGCAGTGCGCGTCGCATCCACGGAGACGGGCGCGGGCCGCTTCCTCTCGAGCGTGGTGCTCGTGCGGATGGGCTCGGCACGCGCTGCGGCCGCCAATCCCGCCAAGCGCGGCCTGCTCGCTCGAAAAGAACAGCTCGAGCAGAGGATCGATACGCTCAAGTACGAGCGGGCCGCCCTGTCGGCCGATGATTACAAGCAGCAGATGACGCAGGCGCTGATCGAGCTCGCGAAAGTGCAGGAGGCGCTCGACAAGTGAGCCGCGCCTATCGCCAGACGCTGCTGCTCGGCCTCGCCCTCGCGTGCGGGCCGGCCATCGCGGCCCTCGGTGCTTCTGCGGCTTCCGCGGCTTCTGCGGCCAGCCCGGCCGCACTGGCCGCACTGGCCGCAGTGGCCACGGCGGTCCCCGCCACCGGTGGCCCCGAGCACTGCGCGCGGCTCCGCAAGCACGGCCATGCGACCGAAGCCCAGGCGTGCTTCGCGGGGCTCGTACGGCAGGCCGAGCATGCTCCACCGGCCGAGGCCGCCTATCTTCGCGCGGAGGGCTACTGGGGGCTCGAGAGGTACGAGGATGCGAACCGCGAGTTCCGCGAGGCGGTGGCCGGAGCGGACGGCAACGCGCTGTACCGCGTGCGCTGGGGCATGCTGCTTCGCGAGCGCTTCAACGATCCGGACGCAGAGGATCTTTTCAAAGAGGCGTTGAAGCGGGATCCGAAATCTGCGCGCGCCTATCTCGGCCTCGCCCTGGTGAGCTCGGACGGCTTCGACGACCATGCCATCCAGTGGGCCAGGAAGGCGATCGAGATCGACCCCAAGCTGGTCGAGGCGCACGAGCTGCTCGCGAACCTCGCGCTGGAGGATTCCGAGCCGCAGGCGGCCGCCCGGGAGGCCGATGCGGCGCTCGCCCTGTCATCCGATGCGCTCGATGCCATGGCCGTGCACGCGAGCATCGAGGTGCTTTCCGATCGCTCGCCGGACCGCTGGTTCGATCGAATCCATGCGATCAATCCGGCGTATGGCGAGGCGTACGCGACGGTCGCGCACCACCTGATCCTCAATCTGCGCTACAAGGATGGGATCGCCTACTTTCGCAAGGCGATCGCAGTGAATCCCGAGCTGTGGTCGGCGCGCTCGCAGCTCGGCGTCAATCTGATGCGGCTCGGCGAGGATGCCGAGGCCCGCGACCAGCTCGTGCGATGCTATGCGGCCGGCTATCGCAACGACGAGACGGTGAACAGCCTGAGGCTGCTCGACAGCGAGAAGAACTTCGTCACGTTCCGCGACGCGACCACCGTCCTCAAGCTGAACAAGTCCGAGGCGGACCTGCTGTATCCCTACTTCCACGAGCAGATGCAGCGGAACATCGCGGATTACGAGCGCAAGTACAAGATGAAGCTGCCCGGGCCCGTCGAGGTCGAGGTCTATCCGGACCACGAGGACTTCGCGGTGCGCACGCTCGGCATGCCGGGGCTCGGCGCGCTCGGTGTGACGTTCGGACTCGTCGTCGCGATGGACAGCCCCTCGGCCCGCAAACCCGGCGACTTTCACTGGGCGAGCACGCTCCGCCATGAGATGAGCCACGTCTTCATCCTGACCGAGACCGAGCATCGCGTGCCGCGGTGGTTCACGGAGGGCCTCGCGGTACATGAGGAGACCCAGGTCTCGCCGGAGTGGGGCGATCCGATGACGCCGGACGTCGTCGCGGCGCTGCGCGATCACAAGCTGCTGCCGGTCGCCGATCTCGATCGGGGCTTCGTGCGGCCCACGTACGCCGCGCAGGTGGAGGTGTCCTACTTCGAGGCC
>JASHTA010000532.1 GCA_030040795.1 Gammaproteobacteria bacterium
ATACTCCTCTCCCTTGCCGCCGAGGGCGATCGTTCCCGCCTCGGCGAGCTTGCGGGCGGTCGCGAGGATCTCCTTCTGCGCCGCCTCGACCTCCGAGAGCCGCACGGGCCCGCGCGCCTCGAGGTCGTCGCGCAGCATCTCCGCGGCCCGCTGCGACATGTTCTTGAAGATCTTCTGCTTGAGCGTCTCGTCCGTGCCCTTCAACGCGATGAGCAGCTTGTCGCTCGGCACCTGCCTCAGCAGCTCCTGCATGCCGCGGTCGTCCACATCGACCAGGTTGTCGAAGATGAAGATCAGATCCTGGATGCGGGCGGCGAGCGTCTGGTCCGCTGCCGTGATCTGCTCCATGAGCGCCGATTCCTGGCTCGGATCGAGGAAGTTGACGATGTTCGCCGCGGCCTTGGCGCCGCCCAGCACCGAGGTCTTGCCGGTCGACTTGCCCGCGAACTGCTTGGCCATCACGTCGTCGAGCTCGGAGAGCGCCGTGGGCTGCACACCGTCGAGCGTCGCGATGCGCATGACGACGTCGGCGCGCAGGCCGCCCGGCAGCTGCTGCAGGATCTCGGCGGATTGATCGGGGTCCAGGTAGGCGAGCACGATGGCGATGATCTGCGGATGCTCGAGCCGGATCAGTTCGGCCACCGCGCGGGAGTCCATCCATTTGAGCGCCTCGAGCCCCTTGCTCGAGCGGTTGATATTGATGCGCTCGATGACGTTCGCGGCCTTCTCCTCTCCGAGGGCATCGATCAGCACCTTGCGTAGAAACTCATCGACGCCGACGCCGACGGAAGTCTGGCTCTCGACGCCCGTCGAGAACTCCGTGAGGATGCTCTTCACTTCCTCGCGAGTGACCTGCGCGAGGTGCGCCATGGCGGCGCCGACCCGCTGCACCTCCTTCGCGCCCATGTGCTTGAGCACCTGGGCGGCCTCCTGCTCGCCGAGTGTGAGGAGCAGAATGGCCGCGCGCTCGGTGCCCGTGCGCTTCTCGGTGCGCTTCTCGGCGCGCTCACTCATCGGAGGCTACCCAAGTGCGCACGACCTGCGCCACGCGCTTGGGGTCCTGGTTCACCAGAGCGCGGGCGCTGGAGACTTGCTGCTCATAGGCGGGGGGCGACTGCGCGGCGTTCGCGACCACCGCTCGTGAGGCCGGAGCCGCCAGAGCCGCATCGCCCGCCGCGGCAGATCCGCCGAGCCCAGCCGAGCCCGCAGAAGCGGAGAGCGCCGCGCGCGCGGGCCCGATGAGCGTCCGCACGAGCGGACGCAGCACGGCCAGTGCGAGCACGAGCAGCACGATCAATCCGGTGCCGAGCTTCACGAGCTCCATGAACAGCGGACGCTCCCAGATCGGAACCTGCTCGAGATCCGTGTCGGTGGGCTGGGCGCTTTGCTCGAACGAGGAGTTCACGACGTTCACGCTGTCGCCGCGCGAGGCATCGAACCCGACGGCATCCTTCACGAGCTGGGTAACATGAGTCAGCTCGGCCGGCGTGAGGGGCCGCTCCGTCGTCTTGCCGTTCTTGTCGACCGCGTGAATGTCGTCGATCAACACCGCGACCGTTACACGCTTGATGCGGCCGGCAGGCTGGCGCGAGTAATCGAGCGTGCGGTCGATCTCATAGTTTCGCGTGGTCTGCGAGGAGGTGCTCTCGGGCAGCTGCGCGGTGCTGGAGGCCGTGGATGCGCCCGGCTTTTGCGCTCCCGCCGCTCCTCCCGCAGCGGTCCCCGCCGCGCCGCCTGCAGCGGACGCATTGGTTCCCGTGGCGCCCGCTGCGGCCGCCGTCGCGGGCGGGGCGGGCGGCGGCTGCGCGACTCCCGCGGGGGGAGGCTGATTGCTCAGTGCGCCCGGTACGCCTCCGCTCACTCCATTGCCGCGCGAGCTCTGCTCCGAGACCTGCTCGCTGCGCACGATCTGGCTGTTCGGCTGGTACTGCTCGCGCGCCTCCTCGGTGACCGCCGAATCGATCTCGGCCACGACTTGCGCTTGCACGTGGCCCGGTCCGACGAGCGGCGCCAGCAGCTCCTCGATCCGCTGCGTGTAATCGTCCTCGAGACGTTGAACGAGCTGGAAGTGCGCCTCGCGTGCCGCGGAAGCGGCATCCTGGGGCGCGGAGAGCAGCTGCCCCTGCTGATCGACCACCGTCACCTGGTTTGCCGCGAGGTCCGGCACGCTCGAGGCCACGAGATTCACGATGGCCTGAACCTGTTCCTGCGAGAGCACCCGCCCGGCCTTCAGCTGCACGAATACCGATGCGCTCGCGGGAACTCGGTCGCGCACGAACGCGCTTTGCGGCGGCTCGGCGATGTGGACGCGCGCCCCATCGATCGGGCGCAGGCTCGCGATGGTGTGCGCGAGCTCGATCTCGAGCGCGTGCTGGTAGCGCGCGTTCTCCATGAACTGGCTGACGCCGAATCCGCCGTCCTTCGTCATGAGGGAGAAGCCGCCGTCGCCCTCGGGCAGGTCCTGGCCTGCGAGCTTCAGGCGCGCCTCGCTCACCCGCTCGCTCGGCACCTCGATGCCGGACGAGTCGGGCGTCAAGCGATACGGAATGCCGGCGGTGTCGAGCGCCTGCGTGATCTGCGCCTGGTCCTCGGTCCCGAGGTTGCCGTAGAGCAGGCTGTAGCTCGGGCCGCGCGACCACAGCACGACGCTCACGCCCGCCGCCACGGCGGCGGCGATGCCGATGAGCAGCAGCAAAGGCTTCAATCCCGCGGCCCAACGCGGATAGGGCGCGACGACTGCGTTCATGGCTCGCTCTCGATCATGGTTCCGTCAACTCACATCTGCATGTTCATGATGTCCTGGTACGCGCTCACGAGGCGGTTGCGCACCTCGGTGAGGGCCCGGAACGACACGCTCGCCTTCTCCATCTCGATCATCACCTGCGGCAGATCGGCGCCCGGCGTTCCGCGCTGAAAGGCGGTCGCGAGGTCGCTTGCTTTCTGCTGGGCGTCGTTCACCTGGTCGATACTGTTGCGGAGCAGAGTCGCAAACGCCGACGGACCGGCGGCCGCCGGAGCGCTTGGGGCCGCTTGCGGCTCGATCTGGGACGACAGCGAGCGGATCTGCGCGAGCACCTGATCGATCTGCATCTGGCTCATGGTCCCTCCTCGCTCTTCACATCGAAGCCCGCCGCGCGCAGGCGGGCGAGCTTGTAGCGCAGCGTCCGTGCGCTGATCCCCAGGCGCTCGGCCGCCTCGCGGCGGCTGCTGCCGGCGCGCAGCGCGCCCGCGATCAGATCGCGCTCGGCCTGGCCGAGGCAGTCCGCGAGAGAGCTTTGCGCGGGCTCGGGCTGCGGCTCGCGGTCCGCGGCATCGCCGGGCAGCCCGAACTGGATGTGCTGCGGCCCGATGACGGGGCCGTTCACGAGGATCAGCGCGCGTTGCAGGAGATTGTCGAGCTCGCGCACGTTGCCCGGCTACGGATAGGTGAGCAGGAGGTGCGCGGCGTCGGCCGAGAGAGCGGGGATGCGCTCGCCCGGGCGGCAGCGCATGCCGAGGAGCTGCATCGCGATCGGCAGGATGTCGTCGCGGCGCATGCGCAGCGGCTCGATGGCGAGCGGAAAGACGTTGAGCCGGTAATAGAGGTCCTCGCGGAACCGGCCGGCGGAGACCTCCTCGCGCAGCCGCCGGTTGGTCGTCGCGACGACGCGCACGTCGAGCGCCAGCGGCGCGCGGCCGCCGATGCGCTCGACCTCGCGCTCTTGCAGCACGCGCAGCAGCTTCGCCTGCAGGGCGAGCGGCATCTCGGTGATCTCATCGAGCAGCAGCGTGCCGCTCTGGGCTTGCTCGAACTTTCCGGGGTGCGCGCTCGTCGCGCCCGTGAAGGCGCCGCGCTCGTATCCGAACAGCACGGCCTCGAGCATGTTCTCCGGGATCGCGGCGCAGTTGACGGCGACGAACGGCGTGCGTGTACGCGGGGAGTGCCTGTGGATGTAGCGCGCCAGGACCTCCTTACCGGTGCCCGACTCGCCGATGAGCAGCACGGTGCAATCGGTCGCCGCCACGCGCCGCGCGAGATCGAGCAGGCGTTGCGAGCTCGCCGCGCACGCGACGGGATCGACATCTTCGCGCGCGCGCTGGGCGGCAGCGGTCGATGCGGCACCTGTGGACTCGGCGTCTGCACTCATTCATGAACCCCGTTCGCGCGGTGTACTGTCGGGGCGGGTGCAAGAGCTGTGCCGGGCCGGGAATCGGCCGCGAAGTGTGAGCGAGGTCACGGGCGAGCGGCACGAACGTGCCGCCGGCCGTCAATCTTCCGTCACCGGGTCGCCCATTTCGAGCTTGCGCATCTTCTCGACGAGCGTGGTGCGCCTGAGATTGAGCAGGCGCGCGGCGTGCGCGACCGTGCCGCCCGAGCGGTCGAGAGCCTGCTCGATGAGACGGCGCTCGATCGCAGCGAGATGCGCCCGCAGGTCTATCCCGCTCTCCGGCAGAACGGCCTGATCGGCCGCAGCGGCCGCTGCCGCGGGCTCGGCGCCCGTCGCCGCTCGTGCATCGAGCTTCGATGGCTCGAGGGACGACGCGTGGGCGAGCGTCGCGGTGCGGCCGCCGCCTTCGGCGGCGAGGTTCGTTTCGGAGACGATGCTCGCAAAGCCCTCGAGAAACGAGGGTGTTCCTTCCGGGCCGGTGGACGGCTCCGCCGTCTCGGCGCCGTCCGCCTCGGGCTCGGGCGTCCAGTCCGACGGCCGGTACTTTGCAGGCAGGCCTGCGATGTCCGCGATGCGGCCGCTGCAGACGATCGACAGGCGTTCGATGAGATTGGCGAGCTCGCGCACGTTGCCGGGCCAGCGGTGCAGCGCGAGCGCCGCGAGCGCGCGCGGTGAGAGCTCGACGTGTCCGCGTCCCTCGGCCACGTTGTGCGCGATGAAGTCGCGCACGAGCAGCGGCAGATCCTCGATGCGCTCCCTCAAGGGCGGCATCTCGATCGGGAAGACGTTGAGACGGTGGAAGAGGTCCTCGCGGAAGGCCGAGCGCGCGATGGCCTCCTCGAGATTACGATGGGTCGCCGCGATGATGCGGACGTTGCAGCGGATCGGCACGTGATTGCCGACGCGCTCGAAGACCCGCTCCTGCAGCACGCGCAGCAGCTTCACCTGCATCGTCGGGCTCATGTCGCCGATCTCATCGAGAAACAGCGTGCCGCCCTCGGCAATCTCGAAGCGGCCTTTGCGGGCGGCTACGGCGCCGGTGAATGCGCCTTTCTCGTGCCCGAACAGTTCCGACTCGAGCAGCTCGGCCGGAATCGCGCCGCAGTTGACGGCAACGAACGGGCGCTGCCGCCGCGGGCTCAAGTCGTGAACCGCCCGGGCGACGACTTCCTTGCCCGTGCCGGACTCGCCGAGGATCAGCACGGTGGACTCGTGCTCCGCGACCTGGCGGATGAGGCCGATGACACCCCGGATGGCGAGCGAGGTTCCCGTCGGCAGCCGCACTCTGGAGCGCTCTTCGCTCCTCGCGCACGGCCGTTCTGCCCGCGTCTCGTCCCAATCTGCGGTGGAGACGATGGCCATTTCAGATGCCGACATCGATGCTCCGCTCACTCGGGGGGCGCGGTGCAATCTTCTGCAGGTGCGTTCACGCACGGTCCGCGAGTCTATCGTCGCCCCAAAATCGTGCCGGCTATTCTTGACTGAATGCGGGCGGAATATTGTGAAATATCTCGTAAGTCGGAGGCGCGCCGCGGACCGGCGCGTGATCCGAATCACAAAGCGCCGCGGTGGCGATGCTCCGCGACTTGGCGGCGATGGCGGCGGAAGGTGAGCTTCTCGATGAGATCCTCGACCGTCTCCCCGACGGGCAAGAAGCGGGCCTTCACCTGTCCGTCAGGCGTGACGTTGGTGATGCGCCCGATGAGCCTCAGCGGCTCGGCGAGGCAGTCGCGCAGATAGATCTCGGCAACGCCCTGCGTGCCCGCCTCGGGCAGCGGCGGTGGCGCGCGCCACACCGCACCGAGCGCGTTGAAGCGGATGGGCACGGCCGTCGGACGCGGACGGTTGGTCACGAGCAGCTGGCCCACCAGGTCGAGAAGCAAATTGATCTTGAAGTCGAGGCGCTGCAGCTCCGGGGAATCGTCGTCCGGCTTCTCGCTTCCGCCGTGCTCTTCGACTGCGGCGCAGGCCTGCAACAGGCGCACGTTGCGGTCGGTGAAGCTCGCCGCGACCGCCTGATCGACGGTGCCGGGCAACGGGCGCCACTGAAGGGGGAGCACGTCCTGGTAGGCGAGCTCCTCGTAGAGCACCACCGTATCTGCGGTGTCGATCACGCTCACTGTATGCTTCCCTTTGCGTAACCTTACGGCACGCGGCCGCCGTGACGGCCCCGAGCGTCCTACCTGCGGTTAACGGCCAAAGGCGCGCCGGCTTGAGGGCCGGTGGACACGCGCGGGAGCGGGGGTGCTAGGGCAGGGACGCCGAGTCCTGGCCGGCAGCCTGCTTCACGCGGGCCGAGGATGCAAGGACCGGCGTCAAATCGTCGGCGGTCTCTTCGGCGAAGTAGCGGCGCACCATGAGGGCCTGCTGGAGGCGTCCCTTGCGGATGTAGGCCTCGTAGAGCATGTCCTTCATGACCTCCAGCACGACGGAGGCGGTCGCCCCATCGAGGTGCGGAGGATCCGAGTGGGAATCCGCCTGCGTGCCGAAGATCACATTCTGGATGGCCATGAACGTCTGGATGTCGATATCGGCCATCTCGCGCACGTCGTTGAGCTCGTCGAACAGGTGCAGCTTCGCCGCATCGCCGAGATCGGCGAAAACCGCCTGCGCCGTGCGCCGGCACATGGAGGCGAAAGCGTTGTAGGCGCTGTTCGAGAAGCAGACGAGTGCTTCACGGAACAGCAGCTCCACTTCCTCTGGCAGATGGGTGAAGTTGAACTTCTCCCGGGGGCGCTCCACCTCGACGAACTGCGGTGCGAGCTCGATCCGGTTCGGGCGGTAGGATCGCACGGCGTACCGCAGAAAGACGGGTGCATGGCACGCATCGCAGCGGTACACCACGCCGATCGCCGCCGGCTTGTACGCCTGCAGATCGGCGAAGTTGGGCACGGCGCTCACCGTGACGTGCGCGGTCACCTCGCAGTGCGGGCAGCTGATGGCGAGGGCTCGCTCCTGATCGTGGATCAGCTGGCTCGTGGAATCGATGTAAACCGACATGCCTCAGGCGCCTTGTTGCTCTTCGAGGTACAGCGCGGGACAGCCTCGATTCTAACTCACTGCGCTGCGCCGGTTCACGTCAAATGAGCGCCCGGCGGGCGCTCTCCCCGTTATGTCATCAAACCCTAACACTGGCGCCTCGCGCACACCTTCGAAGTCCGCGGCTAGCGGGTGAGCGGCTTGTAGCGGATGCGGTGCGGCTGGGCCGACTCCTCTCCGCGCCTGCGTTTGAAATCCTCGACGTACTCTTGATAGTTGCCCGCGAACCAGACGACCTCGGAATTGCCCTCGAACGCGAGAATATGCGTGGCGATGCGATCGAGGAACCAGCGATCGTGGGAGATGACGATGGCGCATCCGGGGGAGTTGAGGAGGGCCTCCTCGAGCGCCCTCAGCGTCTCCACGTCGAGGTCGTTCGTCGGCTCATCGAGCAGCAGCACGTTCGCTCCCGCCTTCAGCGTCTTCGCGAGGTGGACCCGGTTGCGCTCTC
Organism: Gammaproteobacteria bacterium; assembly: GCA_030040795.1. Lineage (GTDB taxonomy): Bacteria > Pseudomonadota > Gammaproteobacteria > Steroidobacterales > Steroidobacteraceae > JASHUC01. The sequence goes on from JASHTA010000532.1 coordinate 7,639, forward strand.
CGCCGGCAAGCTCGCCTATTCGCTGTTGCTGCTGTGTCCCTTTGAAGTTGAAGCGGCCGACGTAGCTGCGCGAGGAGGTCTCGTAGGCGCCCACCTTGATCATGTCGAGCCCGCCCGAGATCTCCTGCCAGACGGTCTTCTCGTTGTCGAGCGACTGCCGGCCCTGATCCACATACGCGAGCTGCACGCTCGGGCCGAAGCGGATCTCCCCCGCGTCGGGCGATTCGGCGCCGGTCAGCATTCGGAACAGCGTCGTCTTGCCCGCGCCGTTCGGGCCGATGATGCCGACGATACCGCCGCGCGGCACGCTGAAGGAGAGGTTGTCGATGAGAAGCCGGCTCCCGTACGCCTTGCGCAGGCCCTTTACGTCGATCACGAGATCCCCGAGCCGCTCGCCGGGAGGGATGTAGATCTCGTTGGTCTCGTTGCGTTGCTGGAACTCCCGCGATGCGAGCTCCTCGTAGCGCTGCAGGCGGGCCTTGCTTTTCGCTTGCTGCGCCTTGGCGCCCTGGCGCACCCACTCGAGCTCGCGCTGCAGGGTTTTGCGCAGCGCTTCCTGCTCGCGCTCCTCGAGCGCGAGCCTTCGCTCCTTCTGCTCGAGCCAGCTCGAGTAGTTGCCGTGCCAGGGGATGCCGTGGCCTCGGTCGAGCTCGAGGATCCATTCGGCGACGTTGTCGAGAAAGTAGCGATCGTGCGTGACGGCGACGACCGTGCTCGGATACTGCTCCAAGTACCGCTCGAGCCAGGAGATAGACTCGGCGTCGAGATGATTGGTGGGCTCATCGAGCAGCAGCAGATCGGGAGAGGACAGCAGCAAACGGCAGAGCGCAACGCGCCGCCTCTCGCCGCCGGAGAGCGTGGCGACACTCGTTTCCCAGGGAGGCAGCCGCAACGCATCCGCCGCAATGTCGAGTTTACGCTCGAGCTCCCAACCGCCGGCCGCGTCGATCGCGTCCTGGAGTTTCGCTTGCTCCTCGAGCAGCCCATTCATCTCCTCGTCGGAGAGGGGTTCCGCAAATTTCTCGCTGATTTGGTTGAAGCGCTCGACGAGCGCCAGCTTGCTGCCGATGCCCTCGGTTACGATGCCGCGCACGTCCTTCTGCGCGTCGAGCTCGGGCTCTTGCGGCAGGAAGCCGACGCGGATCCCGCCCTGCGGCCGTGCTTCCCCGTCTATCGCCTGGTCGAGCCCCGCCATGATGCGCAGGAGCGTCGACTTGCCGGCGCCGTTCAATCCGAGGACGCCGATCTTCGCGCCGGGAAAGAACGAGAGACTGATGTCGCTCAGAATGACGCGCTTGGGGGGTACCACCTTCGATACCCGATTCATTGTAAAGATGTATTGAGCCATGAGGTCGAGCTGGGCAAAGGGTTCGTGAGCCGGGCCCGCGGTCCAACCGCCGCCGGGGCCTGTGCTAGGCTTCGCGCGGCGGATCTCGCGAGGTGTCGGGCGAGTGTACAGGCGGCATGGGTACTGAGGTAGCGGTCGTCACCGGCGAGCGCCTGGCGCGCTATGGCTTTCCGGATGGCCATGTCTTCGGACCCGATCGCCACGGCGCCTTCGTGCGTGAGTTCCAGGCCCGCGGCCTCGCCGCGCAAGTGCAGGTACTCGAGCCGCGCGAGGCCTCGTATGAGGAACTGCTCGCCTTCCACACCCCGGCGTACATCGATCTGGTGCGCGAGCGCTCGCAGAGCGGGCAAGGATTCCTCGACGCCGGCGACACGCCTGCATTCCGCGGAGTCTACGAAGCTGCGGCCACCGTGGTCGGAGCCGCCTTGCAGGCCGCGGACGCCGTCATGGCTGCGACTGCGCGCCGCGGCTTCGTGCCGATCGCCGGGCTGCATCATGCCGGACGCGACCATGCCGCCGGATTTTGCGTCTTCAACGATTGCGGCGTCGTCATCGAGCTGCTGCGAAGACGCCACGGTCTCGCGCGCATCGCCTATGTCGACATCGATGCGCACCATGGAGATGGGGTCTTCTATGCGTTCGAGGAAGATCCCGGTGTGATCTTCGCCGACATTCACCAGGACGGCCGGACACTCTATCCCGGCACGGGCTCGGCGGCGGAGAAGGGCCGGGGCGCCGCCGAGGGTACGAAGCTCAACATCCCGGTGCCGGCGGGCGCCGACGATACGACCTTTGCGCGGGTGTGGCCCGCGGTGCTCGAGCATCTCGCGCGCTTCGAGCCGCAGCTCATCATCCTGCAATGCGGCGCCGACAGCGTGCAGGGCGATCCGATCGCGCACTTGCGCTTCTCGCCGCAGGCGCACGGGCGGGCGGCCCGCGAGCTCGCGGCGCTCGCGGATCGCCTGGGTCACGGGCGGGTGCTCGCGCTCGGAGGCGGCGGATACAATCGGACGAACGTCGCACAGGCCTGGTGCGCGGTGGTAGAGGGCCTGCTCGGGTTACAATGACCGTTTGAGCTGGCGGAGAAAGCAAGTCCCATGTTCCGGACGACCCTGACCATAGATGGCTTCGATCAGGAGCTGTCCGAAGCCCTCAAAGGCGAGCGCCGCCGGCAGGAGGAGCACATCGAGCTCATCGCATCCGAGAACTACGCGAGCCCGCGCGTGCTCGAGGCCCAGGGCTCCGTGCTCACCAACAAGTATGCGGAGGGCTATCCGGGCCGCCGCTACTACGGCGGCTGCGAGTTTGTCGATGTGGTGGAGCGGCTCGCGATCGATCGGGCCAAGCGGCTCTTCCGCGCCGGCTACGCGAACGTCCAGCCGCACTCCGGCTCGCAAGCGAACGCGGCGGTCTACCTCGCGCTCATTCAGCCCGGCGACACGATTCTCGGGATGAGCCTCGATCATGGCGGGCATCTCACGCACGGCGCGAAGGTGAACTTCTCGGGCAAGCTCTTTCGCGCCGTGCAGTACGGGGTGAGACCCGACACGGGAGAGATCGACTACGATGAGGTACGGCGCCTCGCGGAAGCGGAGCGGCCGAAGCTCATCGTCGCCGGCTTCTCGGCCTATTCCCGCGCGATCGACTGGGCGCGCTTCGCGGCCATCGCGCGGAGCGTCGGCGCGTACTTCGTGGTGGACATGGCGCACGTCGCCGGGCTCGTCGCGATGGGCCTGTATCCGGACCCGATCCCGCACGCCGATGTGGTCACGACGACCACGCACAAGACCCTGCGCGGGCCGCGCGGGGGCTTGATCCTCGCGCGCGAGAACGAGGAGATCGCCCGCAAGCTCAACTCCACGATCTTCCCGGGCACGCAAGGCGGGCCGCTGATGCACGTGATCGCGGCGAAGGCGGTCGCGCTCCTCGAGGCGCTGCAACCGGAATTCAAGTCCTACCAGCAGCAGGTGCTGAAGAACGCGCGGGCGATGTGTGCCCGGCTCGCGGCACGTGGGTACGACATCGTCTCGGGGGGAACCGACAACCATCTGTTCCTCGTCGATTTGAAGAAGCGTCCGATCACGGGCAAGGAGGCCGATGCCGCGCTCGGCCGCGCGAATATCACGGTGAACAAGAACGCCGTTCCCAACGATCCGCGCCCGCCCGCCGTCGCAAGCGGCTTGCGCATCGGCACGCCGGCTTCCACCACGCGCGGCTTCAAGGAGCGCGAGATCGAGCAGGTCGCGGATCTCATCGCGGATGTGCTCGACGCTAACGGCACCGACGCCGCGGTGGAGCGGGTGCGGCCGAGGGTGCTCGAGCTCTGCCGGCAATATCCGGTATATGGGACATGAGCGGCCAGCGCGGCTCGTGACGCGCGCCGCCGAGGAGTCGCATGCATTGTCCTTTCTGCGGACACGAGGAGACCAAGGTCACCGACTCCCGCCTCGCGGGTGAGGGCCGGCAGATCCGCCGTCGCCGCGAGTGCCTCGCGTGCGGGGAGCGATTCACGACATTCGAGACCGCGGAGCTGCTGATGCCGGTCGTCGTGAAGAGCAACCGTACCCGCGAGCCCTTCGACGAGGCGAAGCTCCGGGCAGGCATGGGAAAGGCGCTCGAGAAGCGTCCCGTCGGCAGCGAGGCCGTCGAGGAAGCCGTGAGCCGCATCGGCCACAAGCTTCGCAGCCTCGGTGAGCGCGAAGTGTCCTCCCGATCGATCGGAGAGCTCGTGATGGATGAGCTGCGTCAGCTCGACGACGTGGCGTACGTGCGTTTCGCTTCGGTGTACCGCAGCTTTCAGGACCTCGACGCCTTCAGAGAGGAGATCGAGCGCCTGCGCAGGCACGGGCGCCGGCGCGAGGTCAGTCACGGTCAGCTCTCGCTGCTCCCGGGCGGTGCGCCGACCGACGAGCCCGGACCGGAGCGCAAGAGGTGACTGAAGCGTGCGATGCGGCTTCGAGCGGAGCGGGCGCCGAGCGCGACCGGCGCGCGATGAGCCGCGCGCTGGAGCTGGCCGTGCGCGGTCTTCACACGACGCATCCCAACCCGCGTGTGGGCTGCGTGATCATGCAGGGGGACCGCACGGTCGGCGAGGGTTGGCATGAGTGGACGGGGGAAGCGCACGCGGAGGTCGCCGCGTTGCGCGCCGCGGGCTCCGCGGCGGCCGGTGCAACGGCCTACGTCACTCTGGAGCCGTGCAGCCATCATGGGCGCACGCCCCCGTGCGCCCACGCGCTGATCGACGCCCGTCTGAGCCGTGTCGTCTTTGCGATGCAGGACCCCGACCCCCGGGTGAGCGGCCGTGGCGCGGAGCAGCTGCGGCGCGCGGGCATTCGAGTGGAGTGCGGGCTCATGGAGCGCGAGGCCGCCGAGCTCAATGCCGGCTATATCCGGCGTTTGACGGCCGGCCGGCCCTGGGTGCGGGTGAAGCTCGCCTCGAGTCTCGATGGCCGCACGGCGCTCGCGAGCGGCGCGAGCCGCTGGATCACGGGAGAAGAGGCGCGACGCGATGTGCAGCGCTGGCGCGCGCGCAGTTCCGCTGTGATGACGGGAGTCGGTACGGTGCTCGCCGACGATCCGCGGCTCGATGTGCGGATCGAAGCCGCGAGCGGCGCAGCGGCCGTTGCAGCGGGTGGGGCGGGCGCAGCGGCCAGTACGCCGACCCGGGTGCGCCAACCGCTGCGCGTGGTGCTCGACAGCGACCTGCGGACCCCATCGGACGCGCGGCTCTTTGGCAGCGGCGGCACCGTGTGGATCTTCACGGCGTCGGCGGATGCCGCCCGCCGCAGAGCTCTTGAGGCACGAGGCGCTCGAGTTGAGCGAGTCGAGCGAGTCGAGCGGGACGAGCGGGACGAGCGAGTCGCCGGCCGATTGGACCTCGGGCGAGTGCTCGCGCTTCTCGCGGAGAGGGAAGTCAACGAGGTGCAGGTCGAAGCGGGGCCGACGCTTGCCGGCGCGCTGATCCGCGCGCAGCTCGCCGACGAGCTGCTGCTCTACGTAGCTCCCATTTTGCTCGGACCGCAGGCCCGGCCGCTCGTCGAGCTGCCGCTGCTCGCCGACTTGCAGGATGCCTCGCGTTTCGAGATCGTCGAGTCGTTGCGCATTGGCGCGGATTGGCGCATCCGGCTGCGCCCGAGCACCCCGGCATCCGGCAACGCGGCTCAGCCTGCCACGGTGACTGCGGCGGTCACGCGCAAGTAGAGTGCAGAGATGTTCACCGGCATTGTTCAGGACATCGGGCGCGTTCAGGCGATCGAGCCTTGCGGCGGAGACGTGCGCCTGACGATCGCCGTCGAGCGTCTCGAGCTGGGTCGCATCGCCGTCGGCGAGAGCATTTGTGTCGAGGGCTGCTGTCTCACCGCCACCGGCGTTCAAGGGAAGACCTTCGCGGCCGACGTGTCGCGCGAGACGCTGACGCTCACGACGCTCGGTGAGCTGAAACCCGGCTCCGCGGTGAACCTCGAGCCATCGCTCCGCGCCGGCGACCCGCTGGGAGGCCATCTGGTGTCCGGTCACGTGGACGGCGTCGCTCGCGTGACAGGGAGGGCAGGCGACGCGCGTTCCCTGCGGCTCATCATCGAGGCCCCCGCGCCGCTCGCGCGCTACATCGCCCGCAAGGGATCGGTCGCCGTGAACGGCGTGAGCCTGACGATCAACGACGTGGAAGGGCCGAGCTTCGGTGTCAACTTGATCCCGTTCACCCAGACGGTGACGACACTAGGCAGCCTCGAGGCGGGCACCCGCGTCAACCTGGAAGTGGACCCCATCGCGAGGTACGTCGAGCGGCTCATCTCGATGCTCGACCGCTGACTCGGTGTCCACGGGAAAGGACCCTCCGTCCGGGATCGTTGATTCGACGCCCGCGGGACAGGGCCCCGCCATCCGGGTAACATGGGTGCCGCTCACTGGACGGTTTTGAGCCGGAAGGCGCCCTATGTCCAAGATCATCTCCCTACCGCCGCGGCCCATGGCCGAAGAGCCGAGGAGCGCGGCCGACGAGCCGCGGGCTTCCTCCGCGGGCAGCGTCGAGGAGCTCGCCGCGGAGTTGGCTGCGGGCCGCATGGTCGTCATTCTCGACGATGAGGATCGCGAGAACGAGGGCGATTTGATCATGGCTGCCGAGCACGCGACGCCCGAGGCCATCGCGTTCATGATCCGACACACGAGCGGCATCATCTGCGTACCGATGGAAGCGGAGCGGCTCGCGCGGCTGGAGCTTCCGCAGATGGTCGCGATGAACAGCGAGAGCCATCGCACGGCCTTCACCGTTTCCGTCGACTATCGGTACGGAACCACGACGGGCGTCTCTGCCGCCGATCGCGCCGCGACGATCCGAGCGCTCGCAAACCCACAGTCGACCGCGACCGACTTCGCGCGGCCCGGCCACGTCTTTCCGCTGCGCCCGCGGCGCGGCGGCGTGCTCATCCGGGCCGGCCACACCGAGGCGTCCGTCGATCTGTGCTCATTCGCGGGCCTCGCGCCCGTCGGCGTGCTCTGCGAGGTGATGAACGAGGACGGTACCATGGCGCGCCGGCCGCAGGTCGAGGCCTTCGCGCGTCAGCATCGCCTCAAGATCGGCACGATCGCCGATCTCATTCGCTATCGGCTGCGCAACGAGCGCTCGGTCGAGCGCATCGCCGATCAGCCGGTGCAGACCGATCTCGGAGAATTCCGTCTCTATGCGTACCGGGATCGAGTAGAAGGCTTCGTGCACGTTGCGCTCGCGCGCGGGCGTCTCGACGGCCCCGACGTGCCGCTCGTGCGCGTGCATGTCGCGGACACGCTTCGCGACGTGCTCGGTGTGCGGGGCGATCCTCGCGCCTGGACTCTGCGAGCCGCCCTGGAGCGCATCGCGCGCGCGCAGAACGGGGTCGTGGTCCTGCTGCGGGAGCGGCAATCTCCCCTCGACGTTCTCGACGCGTTGCGCGTGCCGACCACGGCCGGGAGCTCTCAGGCTCCATCCGCGTCGGCCACGGCGTCCAATGCCGGCGCTGCGAACGCAGCGGGCGAGATGGCGCACTTCGCCGCGGCAGCTGCCGGGGCCGCCGGGGACCGCCCCGTGCTTCGGACCTACGGCATCGGCGCGCAGATCCTCAAGGACCTCGGCATCCGCCGCATGCGCGTGCTGTCCGCGCCCAAGCAGATGCACGCCATCTCCGCTTTCGGCCTGGAGATCGATTCTTACGTCGATGAGGTTTGATGCGCTTCGGCGAGGCGTGACGGCGTGAGCGAGATTCGCGTCATCGAGGGCGATCCGAACGCACGCGGGCGGCGCGTCGCGATCGTCGCGGCCCGCTTCAATGACTTCATCGTCGCGAGCCTGCTGCAGGGTGCGATCGAGGCCTGGCGCGAGCGGGGCGGGGCTGCGGAGGACTTGCTCGTCGCGCGCGTTCCGGGCGCGTTCGAGCTGCCGCTCGCGGTGCGCAGGCTCGGCGCGAGCCGCCGCTACGATGCGCTCGTCGCGCTCGGCTGCGTCATCCGCGGCGACACGCCCCACTTCGACTATGTCGCCGGAGAATGTGCCCGGGGACTTCAGCTCGCAAGCCTCGAGACCGGCGTACCGGTCGCCTTTGGAGTGCTGACGGTGAACACGACCGAGCAAGCGCTCGAGCGCGCGGCCACCACGGGCGCCAACAAGGGGGCGGAAGCCATGCGCACCGCGCTCGAGATGGCGGGGCTCCTCGCGCGGCTCGCCTGAGCGTTTGAGATGCCGCGCAACTCTTCGGGTGACTCGGCTTCTGCCGGCCGCTACGCCGCCTCCAGCGCGCGTTCCGTCGCGCGGAAGCTCGCGCTGCAGGCCCTGTATCGCTGGCAGCTCAATCAAGGTCCCTGGCAGGACGTGATTCAGGAATTCGCGGGCAGCGAGGACATGGGCCGCGCGGATCGCGACTACTTCACCGAGGTCGTGCGCGGTGTTTGCGACTCGCATGCGGACCTCGACGCGGACCTCGCGGCCTGGATGGATCGTCCGCCGCAGCAGCTCGATCCGATCGAGCACGCCGTGCTGCTCATCGGCACTCATGAGCTCAAGTCTCGCCCCGAGGTCCCCTACCGGGTGGTCATCAACGAGGCCGTGAGCCTCGCCAAGCGTTTCGGCGCGACGGACGGCCACAAGTTCGTGAACGCGGTGCTCGACCGGGCGGCACGGACGCTGCGCCAGCACGAGCACTAGTTACGAGGCGAGGGATCGGGCATCCTGCTCCGTGCCGGACCCTGGCGAACTTGCAATGCCGCTCAGCGAATTCGAGCTCATCGACCGATTCTTCCGCGGCTGCGGCACGCAGCGCTCCGACGTGCCGCTCGGCGTCGGCGACGATGCGGCCCTCATCGAGTGTCCGCCGGACCGGCAGCTCGTCGCCGCGATCGACACGCTCGTCGAGGGCGTTCACTTCCCTGCCGGCTCGCCGGCCGCATCGGTCGGTCATCGCGCCCTCGCGGTGAATCTGAGCGATCTTGCGGCGATGGGGGCGGAGCCCGGCTGGGCGCTGCTTGCGCTCACCCTTCCGCGCGCCGATGAGCGCTGGCTCGAGGAGTTCAGCCGCGGCCTCGCGGCGCTCGCGCGCGAATTCGGCGTTGCCTTGGTCGGAGGCGACACCACCTGCGGTCCGCTCTGCGTCACGATTCAAATATTGGGGTCGGTCGAGCGTGGCACTGCGCTCACGCGCAGCGGCGCTGCGGCGGGCGAGGCGCTCTATGTGAGCGGCACTCCTGGAGATGCCGCCGCGGGACTGCAGCTCGAGCAGTCACGGCTCGAGCTCGCCGATGCGCACTCTGCGCGCTATCTGCGGGACCGGTTCCTGTTCCCCGCGCCGAGAGTGGCACTGGGGCGGCGCCTGCGCGCCTACGCCAGTGCGTGCATCGACGTGTCGGACGGACTGCTCGGAGATGCGGGGAAGCTCGCGCGAGCGAGCGGCTGCGGCGTCGAGCTGGATTATGAAATGTTGCCGGTGTCGCTGGCGCTCGCAGCTGCGGTCGGTCCCGAGCGGGCGCGCGGGCTCGCACTCACCGGAGGCGACGATTACGAGCTGCTTTTCAGCGTTCCGCCGTCGCGCACCGATGATTTGGCGCGCGATCTTCCCGCGGACGAGTGGCGCTACACGCGCATTGGAACGCTGCGCGGCGAGTCCGGAGCGGTCGTAACGCGCAATGGGTCTGTGATCGATTTCTCGCATTACGGATTCGATCACTTCGCATCCGTGCGCTGACCTCACGCAACGCGCACGGCGTGTGTTCCCGCTCGAGGGGCTGAGGGCTGGATCACAGTCACCTGGGCGGACCGCCCGTATTCTGCTGCGGCCTGTCTCAACCATTCGCCGCACGCCATGTCATCACAGGCTCGCCCCGCGCCGCGCAAGATGCCCGAGAAGATCGGCAAGTACGCGGTCATCAACGAAGTCGGGCACGGCAGCACGGGCACCGTGTATTTGTCGCACGACGCGTATTACGGCCGCGACGTGGCGATCAAGGTGTACAACATCGATGCCGGAGGCGACGAGGAGCGTGCGCGCATCGCGCGCAAGATGTTCCTCTCCGAGGCGCACCTCGTCGGCATGCTGCAGCATCCGAACATCCTTCCGATCTACGATGCCGGGGAGGAGAACGGCTATTGTTATGTCGTGACGGAGCATGTGCACGGAGCGCGCACGCTCGCGGCATACTGCCGCTCGGACAATCTGCTGCGCGTGGACGACACCGTCGAGATCGTCTACAAGTGCGCCAAGGCATTGCACTACGCACACTCGCGCGGCGTCATTCATCGCGACGTGAAGCCCTCGAACGTCATGCTCACGCAGGACCGGGACGTTCGCGTCATCGACTTCGGTATCGCCCTGGTCTCCGACTCGGACATCTCGCGCATCGAGGGCATCGCCGGCAGCCCTTCGTACATGTCGCCGGAGCAGGTGCAGAGCCTCGAGCTCACCAACCGCTCGGACCTGTACTCGCTCGGCGCCGTGATGTACGAGCTGCTCACCGGATCGCGGCCGTTCCGCGCCGGCAACCTGCAGAAGCTCCTCCATCAAATCGTCTACGCCACCGCCGCGCCGATCCATACGCTGCGCAAGGATGTTCCCGAGTACCTCGAGAACGTGGTGGCGGTCGCTTTGCAGAAGGATCCGGAGAAGCGCTACAAGAGCGGGCTCGATTTTGCCGCCGAGCTCACGCGAGTGCACCAGAAGCTGCGCGAGCAGAACGCGCGCATCGATCGTCAGGAGCAGTTCGGAGTGCTGCGGCGCCTGAAGTTCTTCCACGAGTTCTCGCACGGCGAGATCTGGGAGGTGCTGCGGGCGAGCCACTGGCAGAACTATGCGGCGAGCGAGGAGATCGTCAAGGAAGGCGAGATGGACGACCGCTTCTACATCATCGTGTCCGGAACGTGCGCCGTGGAGCGGCACGGACAGCAGCTCGGAGCGCTCGAGGGCGGCGACTGCTTCGGCGAGGCGAGCTACGTGCCCGGCGCCAAGCGCACCGCGACGGTGCGCGCGCTCGACGCGGTGACCGTGCTGAAGGTGAGCTCGACGCTGCTCGAGCAGGTCTCGGCGTCCTGCCAGCTGCGTTTCAACCGCGTGTTCCTGCGCACCCTCATCGGACGCCTGCAGAGCGGGGAGCAAACGCCCGGCTGAGACCGCACGCGCCCCGGCGTCGCGCTGCGGGCTTCGCGTCCCCGCGGCTTTCCCTCGTTGCGGCTTTTCGCCGCTACGGGCTTTCCTTGTCGTGCTCGATCAGCGCGTAGGCGGAGTGGTTGTGGATCGACTCGAAGTTCTCCGCCTCCACCACGTAGGCTGCGATCCGCTCGTCGCGGTTCAAGCGCACGGCCACATCGCGTACGATGTCCTCGACGAACTTCGGATTGTCGTACGCGCGCTCCGTCACGTACTTCTCGTCCGCACGCTTGAGAATCCCGTACAGCTCGCATGAGGCTTGCGACTCGGCGATCTCGATCAACTCCTCGATCCAGATGTGGCTCACCGCCTTGACGGCGATCGTGACGTGCGAGCGCTGATTGTGCGCGCCGTACGCGGAGATCTCCTTCGAGCACGGGCACAGGCTCGTGACCGGCACGACCACGCGGATCCACGTGTCGGTACGGCCGTCGCGGCGCTCGCCGATGAGCGTCGCGCGGTAGTCCATCAAGCTCTCGACGCCCGAGACCGGAGCGCGCTTCATCACGAAGAACGGGAAGCTCATCTCGATGTGGCCCGCGTCGGCCTCGAGCCGCGCCGTCATCTCTCCGAGCATCGCGCGGAAGGACTCCACGGAGATCTCGCGCTCGTGCAGATGCAGCACCTCGACGAACCGCGACATGTGCGTGCCCTTGAAGTCGTGCGGCAGGCTCACGTACATGTTGAAGCTCGCGATGGTGTGCTGCTCGCCCGCGGTCCGGTCCTTCACCCGCACGGGGTGGCTCAGGTTCTTGACACCGACGCGATTGATGGGAATGCGCCGCGTGTCGGCGCGCCCCTGCACGTCCTCGATCGCGAAGACACCGCGGTCGTCTGCAGCGACGGTCATCAGAGCTCCTCGTCCTTCGCAAGAAGCCGACCATCATGCCGGGCGGCAGCCCGCGCGTCCATGGGAGGGGGCTCGCCGCTCTCGCGGCGAGCCCACCAGCGCTCGACGGCTTCCATCAGGCTCGCGGCGTCGAGCCCCGCCGAGGCGAGGCAGTCTTCGCGGGATCCGTGCTCGATGAAGCGGTCGGGGATGCCGAGCTGCAGATGCGGGATCCTGAGATCTTCGGCGGCGAGCAGCTCGCCGACCGCGGAACCCGCTCCGCCCGCGACGACGTTCTCCTCGAGCGTCACGATCGCGCGGTGCCTCCCGGCCACGGCGAGCACGGTGTCCTCATCGAGCGGCTT
>JASHTA010000533.1 GCA_030040795.1 Gammaproteobacteria bacterium
GTTCTCGCGCGAGGGCAAGACCCCGCAGGATGCGCGCCGCAGCAACTTCGATTTTCCGCCCATCGATCGCGAGCGGGCCTTCCGCATCATTGATGCGGCACGTCCGATCGCCGAGGCGCACGACGCCTCGATCGCGCGTGTCGCGCTCGCGTGGCTGCTGCACCAACCGGCCGTCACATCGGTGATCATCGGTGCCAAGACTCGCGAGCAGTTGCTCGACAACTTGGCCTCCGTCGACCTCGCGCTCACGTCGCAGGAGCTCGCGACACTCGGCTCGGTTTCGGCGCTGCCGCCGGAATACCCAGGGTGGATGCTCGAGCGGATGTCCGCCGATCGGGCGGCCATGATCAAGTAGCGGTCCGGGCCCGGGCGCGGTCCCAGCTCGGGTGCCCCGCCCTGTCACGCCCCGCCTCGACGGCCTCGCGTCGCCTGCCTCGAATCAGGGCCTGCGCGGAGCCGCCAGGGCTGACTTGGCGAGCTCGTCGGCGAGCGCGAGTCGCCGGCTCGCGAAGTCACTCTGAACGACGGGGCCGTCGTTCGTAAACTCGAGCACCTGGAGCGACTCGGGCGCGACTGCCGGCCACGGCGAGTCCGCATCCCCCGGCTGCCCAGTCTGCGCGAACCGCACCCAGCGCGACTCCATCTCATCGACGATCCGGCGCGTGCCGGCGTCGGGATGGGGCTCGACGAGGCTCATATGGTCGAAGACCGCATAGACCTCATCGATGTGCGAGGGTCCAGGCAGGCGGCCTTGCTCGGACGGCCTGAGATAGGTGAAGTAGTAAAGATAGGTGGGCAGGCCATTGCGAGCCGCAGCGCGCGCCGCGCGCCAGGTCGGCGCGGTGATCATCATGTCCGTCGCGAGCTCTCCTTCGACCTGCGCGGTCTGGTGAGTGCCGTACCCATCGAAGGCTGCCTCGACCTGCGGCCACTGCGATGCGAGCCGCTTCGACAAGCCGTTCGCCATGCCGCGGAAGAAGCCCGCCTCGTAGCTGTTGGAGCCGATCAGCAGCGGCACATGCGCGATGTCTCCCGCCTCGAACGCGCTCGCCACATCCTCCGGTATCACCTTCCCGTCGATCATCGGCCCGGCGCGCCCGCCCCCGGCAAGAACCTTCTCGGCCGGAACCGCTCTCAGCGCAGCGGCGTCGGGATCGGTGAGACCCCAGGATTTGGCGGCTGCCTCGGCGCCAGCCTCGGCCTGCTCCAGCGTCGTGGACGGCGTGGCGAAGATGCCGGACTCGATGATCGCCTTGTCGAAGGTCCCCCGGGCGAGGGGCGAGACCATCAGATCGCTGACCGACGTGCCGCCTGCGGACTGCCCGAACAGCGTGACGTTCTTCGGGTCGCCGCCGAAGGCGTGGATGTTCCGTCTCACCCACTTCAACGCGGCGATTTGGTCGAGCAGGCCGTAGTTGCCGATCGGGTCGCTGGGACTCTCCTCGGCGAGCGCCGGATACGCAAAGAACCCGAACCGCCCGAGCCGATAGTTGACCGTGACCACCACGACGCCGCGCCGCGCGAGATTCGCGCCGTCATAAAGCGGCTGACTACCCGAGCCTGCGAAGAATCCTCCCCCGTGCACCCAGACCATCACCGGGAGCTTCGCGGATGACTTGCGAGCCGGACTCCAGACGTTCAGATAGAGGCAGTCCTCGCTCATCGGAGAGCCGGCCGCTCCGGGCCGGCGCGCCTGCATGCACTCGCTACCGAAGTGATCGGCGAGCCGCACTCCCTGCCACCGAGGCGGATCCTGCGGCGGTCGCCAGCGCAAGCCGCCGACCGGCGGGGCGGCATAGGGCACGCCAAGGTAGGCAATGACCCCGTCGTGCTCGACGCCGCGAAGCTTGCCGCTCACGGTCGTCACGGCGCGCGGCGGGTGTACGCCTGCATGTGCTGCGTCCGCCGTCGCAGCGCCGCCCGCCAGAGCGGCTGCCGCGACGAGCACCACCCCGTAGACCCACGCACTGCTGCGGCTCATCGAACGCTCTCCTCTCGCCTCGCCTCGCCTACCGCACCTTCACGCGCCGTTCGGTGCGAGGGGCCGCGATAAGGCGGAACTCGCCGGGACGCTCAGATCGCGATGCACACGGACTTGAGCTCCGTATATTGCTCGAACACCGCCCGGCCGGCCTCGCGGCCGAACCCCGACTGCTTGAAGCCTCCGAACGGCATCGCCGGGTCGACGAAGTTATGGCAATTCACCCATACGGTACCGGCGCGGATCTTCGGCACGAGCCGGTGAACGGCGCTCACGTCCTTCGACCACACGCTCGCGGCAAGCCCGTACGGCGTGTCGTTCGCCAGGGCCGCGATCTCGTCGAGATCCTCGAAGCGCTGAGCGACCACCACCGGGCCGAAGATCTCCTCGCGCACCACCTTCATGTCCGGCCGCACGTTCGCGAGCACGGTCGGCTTGACGAAGTAGCCGGCGCTCGCGGGCGCCTCGCCGCCGGTCACGACCTTCGCTCCGTCCTTGCGGCCGGAGTCGATGTATCCAAGCACGCGATCCTGCTGCTCCTTCGAGACGAGCGGGCCCATCTCCGTCTTGGGATCGAGGCCCGGTCCGAGGCGGATCGCCTGGGCCGCATTGCTCAAACCCTCGACGACCTGATCGAACACCTTGCGGTGCGCGAAGAGCCGCGAGCCGGCCGTGCACACTTGGCCCGAGTTGAAGAAGATCGCATTGGCCGCGCCGCCGACGACCATGTTGAGATCCGCATCGGGTAGCACGATGACGGGGGATTTGCCCCCGAGCTCGAGCGACACGCGCTTCAGGGTGTCGGTCGCCGCCTTGTTGATGATCTTGCCGACCTCCGTCGAGCCGGTGAACGCGACCTTGTCCACGCCGGGATGCGCGACGAGCGCGGCGCCCGTCGTCTCTCCGTAGCCGGTCAGGATGTTCACGACTCCCGGCGGGAAGCCCGCCTCGAGAATCAGCTCGCCGAGCCTGATGGCGGTGAGCGGCGTCTGCTCCGCGGGCTTCAGCACGCAAGTGCATCCCGCCGCGAGCGCCGGACCGAGCTTCCACGAGCACATGGCGAGCGGGAAGTTCCAGGGGATGATCTGAGCGACGACGCCGACCGGCTCGCGCTGGGTGTACGTGTGGAACTTCACCCCGGGCGGCCCGTGAATGGACGAGTTGAACGTCGAGCCCTCGATCTTGGTGGCCCACCCGGCCATGTAGCGGAAGTAATCGCGCGTGCCCGGCACGTCCACGATGCTCGCCATGAATTTCGTCTTGCCGTTGTTCAGGCTCTCGAGCTCGGCGAGCTCATCGGCGTTGCGCTCGATAAGCTCAGAGAGCTTCCAGATGAGCGCTTCGCGCTGCGCGGGCAGCATCTCGGGCCAGGGGCCCTTCTCGAAGGCTTGCCGAGCGGCGGCCACGGCGCGATCCACATCGGCAGCGCTGGCATCCGGGACCGAGCTGATCTCGCGGCCCGTCGCCGGATCCATCACCGGAACGCGCTTGTGGGACTTGGACTCGACCCATTCGCCGCCGATCAACAGCTTGGGGGTCCGCTTGAGGAAGCGAGCCACGGCGGCGGAGGGCTCGGGCTGCGGGGCAATCGACGCAAGCGAAGCGTTCACGGCATAACCTCCGGGGGCAGTAATCGTGCTCTAGGGCAGCCCGCGGGGTCTGCGGGCGCCGCATCCTGCGAGCCGCTAGTCTAACCCTCCGTCCGGCGAGTTGAGAATTCTCTCGTCGGCGGCGGTCCGGCATACACTTGGCGAGGTACGAGGGGGGTCTGTCCCCGTGCCACAGCGGTGCGAGGAGGAACGAGCCATGAGACGCTTGACGATGCTGGTGCTTGCCGCGGGGCTCGTGCTGCCGCTCTGCGGGATCGCCGCCGCGCAGCCGCAGGCCGGCCAGGCCGACCACGGCGACCGCTGCGACCGGCACTGCCTGCTTCAGATCGTGTGGGACTACACCGAGGCGCTCACTGACGACAAGCCCTCGAAAGTGCCGGCCGCGCCGAATGTCCGCGTGACGAGCAACGGCCGGGTCGTCGAGCTCGGCCAAGGGCAGGTCTGGGGAACGCCTCGACGCCTTCCCTTCCGCCAGGCGCTCGTCGATCCGACGACTGGAGCCGCCATCTTCTACGGCGTGGTCACCAACGACATCCGGCCGCGGCGTTCGGCCACGCCCTCCGCTCCCTCCACGGGCACCTCCTCAGGCGAACGGAGCCCGGGCACGTGGTGGTTCTACGTGCTGCGGCTCAAGGTCGAGCATCGGCGGATTACCGAGGTCGAGGAAGTCTCGTACGAGGGCTCCTCGATGGGAGCGAACGCCAAGGCGCTCTCCCTGCCCGACCGCCTGTTCGATACGGTGCTGCCGCCCGATGAGCAATCCTCGCGCCGGGAGCTGATCCACGTCGCGAACGAGTACTTCGACGCCGTCTCGGGCAAGCTCGACTACCACGAGGTGCCATGGCATCCCGATTGCCAGCG
>JASHTA010000534.1 GCA_030040795.1 Gammaproteobacteria bacterium
CGCTTCATTCCCGGCTTCGCGCTCTGGGCGCCCGCCGGCCGGCCGGCCGATGCCCCTTCGCAGCGCGCCGGGCATCAGCTTCACGGCGCTTCTGATACGCCCTCTGGCTGCCTAGTCGAGCTCGGCCTCGATGGCAGGCCGAGCGCCTTGCGAAGCTCCACGCGTGCGGCGGCCTCCTCGCTCCTGAACGGCCGACAGCTGAACAGCCGTCCCGCGAGCGTGATGCCCGCAAGCCGGCCAGCCGCGACATCGCTCGGATAGTGCACGCCGGCGACGGTCCGGTCATAGGCGTACTCACCCGCCCGCGCAAGAAGCGGCCGGCGGCGCTCCGGCACCATGTCCGCCAGCACGAGTGCTGTCGTGTAGGCCCAGGTCGCATGCCCGCTCGGATAGGACGGCGACCGTGGGCGCGCGATGATGGGATGAAGCCGCGTGTCCACGGTGAAGGGGCGAGGGCGGGCAAAGTCGCGCTTGGCCGTATCGAGTACGGCGAACTCATCCGTGCCGAGGTGCTGGAACAGCGCGAGGGTGAGCGGCAGGCTCGCTGCCGTGAGCCCGCTTGGGCGTCCCAGCGCGCCGGCAAACCCGAGAACATCGACCTTGGCGTCCCTCCGCGCGCGCTCGATCTGCTGCGAGGTTCGGCTGTCCTGGATGCGGAGCAGCTCGTCGAGCTCCGCCCGCTCTTGCGGGGAGCCTGCGGCTGGAGGGGGCGGCAATATCTGTCGCAGATCGAGCGTGCGGCCGTCGACGCAGTGCGCGGTATCCGCAGCAACGCTGCTCGCCGGGGCCGGCTGCGGATGCAGGCCTTGCGCGCCGGGCGCTCCAGCGGGAAGCAGGACAGCGGAAAGAGCGAGAAGACTGAGCCACGCCAGCCATCCGATACGGCGGGCACCACTGCGGGCACCACGGCGGGCGGCACTGCGAGATGAGACAATGCTCACTGATTCAATATTGAGACAATAATCGGCTTTAGTCTGTTGGGCGATCCAGGCGAGGATCAGCCGGAGCGGGCCGCTGCGGTGTAGGCCTCCATCATCAGTCCCGTACCGCCGCGCGAGACGTGCGCAACCACGGCCGTGCGCCGGTGCAGCTTCGTGATGGCGCCGAGATTGATCGCAAAGGCGAGCTCGACGTGCTGGCCCTTCCGCAGCCCGAGGTTCGTGGTCTCGACGAACACGCCGGTTGCGCTGAGATTCACGGCTTTGCAGAGCTTTCGCTTGCCGCCGGGAGTGGTGATGTAGACCGTGGTTCTGGCGCGATGCCGAGTGTGCAGACGGCGTTCCAAGTCGGTTGCCTCGTCGGTTCTATTGTTTGCGAATACCGAAGTCAGCTGCACCGCATTATGCCTTTGCCGGATGCAACCTGCGCCGCCAACTGAACTTATCGTGGGCTGCGCCCAATTGTCGTCGGGGTTGCCCCAGGGGCGACCCCGTACATATAACAAAAGGTCGATCGGGGCCGCTTTGCGCCGGAGGAGGGGCCGGCTACGCGAGGAATCGCGAGATTTCGCGGCCGAAGCGCTCGAGGTCGATCAGGAACGAGTCGTGGCCCTCGAGGCAGTCGAGCGGCGCAAACGTCGTGTCCGCCCCCGCTTTGCGCAGAGCCTCCGACAGGGCGCGTTGCTCATCCACCGGGAACAGGAGGTCGGACTCGACGCCGATCACGAGCGCGCGCTCCACGCGCGAGCGGGCAAACACGGCCTCGACGGACTCGCCGTGGGCCGCAAGGTCGAATCGGTCCATTGCCCGCGATATATAGAGGTAGCAGTTCGGATCGAACGCGCGGACGAAGCGCTGCGCATGAATCTCGAGGTAGCTTTGGATCGCGAACTCCGCGCCGAAAGGCTCTCGCCCCTTGAGCTCCGGCGCAGCCGGCTGGCGCCCGAAGCGCTCACGCCATTCCGCCGCGGATCGGTACGTCATCATGCCGAGCTTGCGCGCGATGCGCATGCCGGTCGCAGGCGGCCGCTCTGCCGTGTAGCTTCCGCCGCACCAGTCCGGGTCTCGAAGGATCGCCTCGCGCTGAATCGACCTCAGGGCGATCGCGAACGGCGAGGCGGCTGCGGTTCCGGAGATGCTGATGGCATTGCGCGCCGCCCCCGGACACTGCGCGAGGAAGGCGAGTACGACCATGCCACCGAGAGAGGGACCGATGATGGTGTGAGCGCGCGCGATGCCGAGGGACTGCAGGACTTCGAAGCCCGCACGCGCGATGTCCTCGACCGAGAGATCCGGGAAGCTCACGCGATAGGGGGCGCCCGTTGCCGGATCCGTCGAGGCCGGCCCGGTCGAGCCGAAGCAGCTGCCGAGCGAGTTGACGCAGACCACGTGATAGCGCCCGGTGTCGATGGCGCAGTCCGGTCCGACCATTCCCTCCCACCAGCCATCGCTCGGGTCGGCGGGCGATGCGGCGGCATGGGCGGACGGCGAGAGGCCGGTGAACAGCAAAATGGCGTTGTCGCGCTGGGCGGAAAGCGCACCCCAGGTCTCGTACGCAATGCGCGCGCCGTGCAGGACACCGCCGCGCCGCATCGGAAAAGGGTCGGGCAGCGCCGCGTAGCGGCGCGCGTCCCCGGCGCGCTCCCGTATCATGGCCATGATCGCCTCATCTTTAATCAGATCGCCCCTGCCGCGACAAAGAATGCCGGGACATGAGGTGAGACCCGCTCGTTATGATACGACCGTGATCAGGTTGCAGAAGCTGCTCGCCGACGCCGGCATCGGCTCGCGGCGCGCGGTCGAGGAATGGATTCGCGAGGGCCGCGTGACGATCGGAGGGCGCCGGGCGCAGCTCGGCGATCGGGCCGGGCAGGCAGACGACGTGCGGCTCGATGGTCGCCGGCTGAGGCTCGAGCCTGCGCCGCTTGCGGCGCACGAGCTGCTGATCTATCACAAGCCCGTCGGCCAAGTGACGACCCGGAGCGATCCCCAGGGTCGGCCCACCGTGTTCGACCGCCTGCCGCCGCCTCGCGCCGGCCGGTGGATCGTCGTGGGCCGGCTCGACGTGGGCACTTCGGGCCTGCTGCTCTTCACCACCGATGGGGAGCTGGCTCACCGGCTGATGCATCCCTCGGCCGAGATCGAGCGCGAGTACCTGGTCCGGGTCCGTGGCACGCCGAGCGATGCGGCAATTCGCGCGCTGAGTCGCGGCGTTGAGCTCGAAGACGGCCCCGCGCGCTTCGACCGCATTGTCCCGGTACGGGGGCGGGTGGGCGGCAGGGACGCGGAAGCGGCGCGCGGCCACAGCTGGTATCGAGTGGTCCTCAGGGAGGGACGCAACCGCGAGGTGAGGCGCATGTGGGCTGCCGTCGGGTACGAGGTGAGCCGGCTCGCCCGCCTTCGCTACGGCCCCCTCGCGCTTGCGAAGGACTCGCAGCCCGGCTCCTGCCGAAGGGCGGGACCGGCAGAGCTCGCGCAGCTTGCCGCAGCGGCCGGTACGCCGACTTCTTTGGGCCCCGGAACCGGAAGGTCCGGCTGACAAGACTGCTTCGCGCCGGCCGCATTGACACCCCCCTCGTCGGAAATCAGAATACGCGGCTCGTTTTCGCGGGAGGGGTACCCAAGCGGTCAACGGGAGCAGACTGTAAATCTGCCGGCTCTGCCTTCGTAGGTTCGAATCCTACCCCCTCCACCGCCGGAG
>JASHTA010000065.1 GCA_030040795.1 Gammaproteobacteria bacterium
AGGCGCCTCGGGGTCGATGTCCTCGGCCGCGACGGCCTCCAGATTCACCGCATGGACGATCAGCTGAGCGAGCTCACGCTCTGCGGGGGATTGGCTGGCAGGCATGTCGGGCGGCGCGATAGACTGTTTGAAAACGGGGTCACGAACGGGGAGTCATCGTATCACAGCGATCGCGCCCGCCCGCCGCCGGGCAGGTCGTGGCGTCCCACCTCAATGGGCGCGCGCGCTGGAAGAGCTCGATAAACGGCCATGATCAGCCTCAAGCACGCAGGCTCGTCGGCAGCCGCGGGCCTGCCGGCGACTGCGGACCGCTCGCCGGCCTCAGGCTCCGCATCGGCCGCGGCCCCGCCGGGTCAAGCCGCTACACCGGGCCGAGCAGCTCTGCCGGGTCAAGCAGCCGAGTCGGGCCAAGCGGCTCTGTCGGTCCATTATGCGGCGCTCGCTCCGGACCTGCCGCTGCCACCGGATGTGCTCGCTGCCGTCGTCTTCGGCGATTCTCGCTCGCATCTCTCCGATCCGCGCTGCATCCGGGTGCGCCTGCCGGCCATCGGGGGATGCGGCGTCGCGGAGCTGTGGCGCGCTGCCGGCCGCGTCGAGACCGGCCGCGACGGTCCCATCCGGTTTGCCGCCGGCGCAGAGCACCTGGTCGGGATCCTCGAGCTCGATGAGCGCCACCACGGCGGGCTTGCAGCGGCCGCCGAGCAGGCTTACTCGGCGGTCCGCCGCTTTCAATCGCAGTCCGAGTACCCGCACTTGCTGCGCGTTTGGAACTACTTCGACGGCATCAATCGGGGATGGGCCGACGAGGAGCGGTACAAGCAATTCTGCGTCGGCCGCGCCGCCGGGCTCGGCCCTCATCACACTCATCGGTATCCGGCCGCGACCGCCATCGGCCGCCGGGACGGGACGCCGACCCTGCAAATCTTCTGGCTCGCGGCCCGCACGCCTGGCGCGCCGCTCGAGAACCCGCGGCAGACCAGCGCATACCATTATCCGAGGCAGTATGGCCCGGCCTCTCCGAGCTTCTCCAGAGCGATGCTCGTCTCGCAGCGGCTGCTCATGATCTCCGGCACCGCAAGCATCGTCGGCCATGCCTCGCGCCATGCCGGGAGCCTCCTCTCGCAGATCGACGAGACCCTCGCCAACCTCGAGAGTGTGCTCGAGCGTGCGACCTCCGTGCAGCCCTCGATCCCCGCGCGCTGGGGCGAGCGGAGCCTGCTCAAGGTCTATCTGCGCGACGCCGCCTCGGCAGCCCGCGCGGAGTCGCATCTCGCCGAGCGCTTGCCGCAGGGCGCGCGGTGCATGATTCTCGAGGCGGATATCTGCCGCTCGGAGCTGCTCGTCGAGATCGACTGCATTCACGGCCTCTAAGTCACGAGCCGCGCCTGGCCGCTCACGGCCTTTGACGCGCGAGCCGAGCCTGGCACCTCACGGCCGCTGCGGCAGATGAGCGGCGGCGAGGCGCATGAGCGCTTCGCGAGAGAGCTTGCCGAGCTCGTTGCGCGGCAGGGCCGGGACCAGCACGAGCGGCCTCGGCATGAACGCCGGATCGACGGCGCGGCTCAAGTGAGCCGAGATGGCCTCGGCGCTGAGGCTCGGCGCCACGACGAGCGCGGCGATGCGCCGCACCGGACCCGCAGGGGCCTCGTCGGGCTGAAAGACGACAGCGTCCGTCACGCCCGCGATGGCGAGCAGCCGGCGCGTGAGGTCGGCCAGCGAGGCACGCTTGCCGGCAACCTCGATCATATCGGTGTTGCGGCCGCGCACACCGAAGCGATCGGGCGGCACGAGCTCGATCACGTCCTGCAGCGTCGTGGGCGCATCGAACCACGGTGCGTCGACCTCGGCGGACTCCGGCCCCGGCGCGAGGGTGACCCCCGGATACAGCCGCCAGCTCTCCTCGCGCGCCGTGAGGCGCGTTGCGATGACGCAAGTCTCGGTCGAGCCGAACATCTCGAGCAGAGTCGCACCCAGTGCCTCCTCGACGGCTCGCGCAAGCGACCCATCGAGCGGCGCGGTCGCCGAAATGACGACGCCCACCTCTGGAAAGCGCAGGCCGGATGCCACGAGAGCTCGCAAGTGCACGGGGGTCGTCACGAGCACGCGGGGCGCCGGCACGTCGGCGAGCGCGGCGACCACGTCGGCCGGAAAGAGCGGCCGGGCCGAGTGCACCGCCATGCCGCCCGCGAGCGGCAGCAGGATCGACGTCTCGGTCCCGTACATGTGCTGGGGCGGCACGGTCGCCACGATCCACGGCGCCGCGCGGCCATGGCGCGGGGCGAGGCATTCACGGATGCGAGCGGCGTTGAAGCGCGTACTGCCGAGCAGAGTGCCCCATCGCTTGAGATGGCCTCGTGGGATCCCGGTACTGCCCGAGGTGAAAGCGATCTCCGCGGCGTGCGTCGTTGGCACCCGGGCGTCGCAACGCGGCGCTCGCTCGCCTGCCGCACGCGCGCCTGCGGCTTTCGCAGGCGGTGCCTGCATGCCGGCAGCAGACTCGAGCGCGCGGACAACCGAGCCGTCGTCGCAGCGGTAGCTGCCGGGGAAGCCCGACTGCACATCGCCCACGGCCTCGGGCGCGCGGGAGGGCGGCATGAGGTTGGTATGACCTCGCAGCAGCGCGGCACAGTAGGCGATGAGAAAGTGATCCCGGCGCTCGCAGAGATTGACGAGGTGCGTACCGGACGGCAGCGTCGCGGCAACACGCTCGACATCCGTCATCAACTCCGCGACGGACCGGGCGCGGCCTTGCGCCCACAGGATCGGCCTCGCCGGATCGGCCGGATCGATGAGGGGGGCGTCCATCGGCGCCGATCAGGGCAAACGGCGAAACACGAGAGACGTGTTGACCCCGCCGAACGCGAAATTGTTGCTCATGACGTATTCGGCCTGCAGAGGCCGCCCTTCCCCGACGATGTAGTCGAGCTCCCCGCAACGCGGATCGACGTGGTCGAGGTTCAGCGTCGGCGCGAACCAGCCGGCATTCATCATCTCGATGCTGAACCAAGCCTCGAGCGCTCCGCAGGCGCCGAGCGTGTGGCCGAGGTAGCTCTTCTGCGTGCTGAAAGGCACCCGCGCCCCGATCACCGCGGCCGTCGCACGGGACTCCGCGATGTCTCCGTGCTCCGTCCCGGTGCCGTGCCCGTTCACGTACCCCAGGGCCCGAGCGGGCAGAGCCGCATCCCGCAGCGCGAGCTCCTGAACGACGCGCATCGTCTGCTGCTCCGGCCGCGTGACATGGACGCCGTCGCAGTTGGTGGCGAATCCGACCAGCTCCGCATGCAGGCGTGCGCCGCGCGCGCGCGCATGCTCGAGGTTCTCGAGCACGAGGACGGCCGCTCCTTCGCCGACCACCAGGCCGTCGCGATCCCGATCGTAGGGCCGCGGGGTGGCCTGCGGCTCGCCGTTGCGCCGGCTGGTCGCATAGAGAATGTCGAAGGACATCGCCTGAGTGGGGCACAGCTCGTCCGCGCCGCCCGCGAGCATGACGGTCTGCGAGCCGTGCTTGATGGCCTCATAGGCGTACCCGATCGCCTGGCTGCCCGAGGTGCACGCGCTGCACGTCGGAATGATGCGGCCCTTCAGGCCGAAGAGAATGCTGATGTTCGCCGCGGCGGTGTGCGGCATCATGCGCACGTACGAGTTGGCATTGAGCCCGGGAGAGGCGCCCTCGAGCAGCATCACCGCGAAGTCCTTGATGTCCGGAATGCTGCCGATCGAGGAGCCGCAGGCGACCCCCACCTCGCCGCTCCCAAGGAGCGGATCGCCGAGCAGCTCTGCATCGCGCAGCGCGCGCTCGGCGGCAGCCACAGCGAGCTGAGACACGCGGCCCATGCTGCGGGTCTGCTTGCGCGTCCAGTGCGCCGGCGGCTCGAAGCTCTCGATCGGCGCCGCGAGCCTCGAGTTGAGGTCCGTGAAGCGCTCCCATTCCGGCATGTAGCGCACCGCGTTGACGGCGCCCCGCAGCCGCGCCTCGATCTGCGGCCAGTCGGCGCCGAGCGCGCTGATCCCGCCCATGCCGGTCACGGCGACGCGGTGCATCAGCTCAGTCCTCCGTTCACCGCGATGACCTGGCGCGTCACGTAGGAGGCCGCCGGGGAAAGCAGGAAGCTCACCACGGCCGCAACCTCCTCCGGTGTCCCGCAGCGCTGCATCGGAATCAGCCTCGCCAGCTCCTCGAGCGGCGCCTCGCGCGTCATCTCGGTGTCGATCAGGCCCGGCGCGACGCAGTTGACGGTGATCTGCCGCTTGGCGAGCTCCACGGCGAGCGCCTTGGTGGCGCCGATGATGCCGGCCTTGGCCGCGCTGTAGTTCACTTGGCCGCGCTGCCCGAGCAGACCCGACACGGAGGAGAGCGTGACGATCCGCCCGGGCGCGCGCCGCCGCACCATCGGCATGATGAGCGGCTGCAGCACGTTGTAGAACGCATCGAGATTACCGCGCACGACACTGTCCCAGGCCTCGCCGCTCATCGCGGGAAACACGGCATCGCGCGTGAGTCCGGCGTTGCACACGACGCCGTAATACGCGCCGTGCGCCTCGATGTCGGCGGTCAGCAGCTCGCTGCATTGCGCCCGGTCGGTCACGTCGAACCGCAGCACGCGCGCAGCGCGCCCCAGGGCGCGCACCTCGACCGCGACCTCTTCGGCCTGAGCGAGACGGTCCCTGCAGTGCACCACCAGATCGTAGCCGTCGCGGGCGAGATGCAACGCGATCGCCCGGCCGATGCCGCGGCTCGATCCGGTCACGAGAATGGACTCACTCATGGCCGGCGCGCCCGGCTCCGCGGCGCGCAGAGCTGCGCGAGGGCGTCGAGCTTGCGCCGAGTGCCGGCCACGAAGGGATTGCGCTCATCCCAGGCATAGCCGGCGAGGATCGAGCAGATCATGCGGCGGATCTCGGGCGCGTGGTTGCCGCTGAAGAAGATGTCCTGCAAGCGTCCGTCGTACCAGGCGGAGACGAACTCCCGGAAACAATCGATGCCCACACGCAACGGCCGCTCGAACTCGCGATCCCAGTCGACCGTCTCCCCGGCGAGGTGGCGGTCGAGCGCCTGCACGGCCATGCTGGAGGAGCGCATCGCGATGGTGACGCCCGATGAGAACACCGGGTCGAGGAACTCCGCGGCATTGCCCAGCAGCGCAAACCCGGGGCCATGCATCGCGCTCACACCAGCGGCGTATCCCCCGATCTCGCGCGACGGGGTGTCCCATTCTGCGCTCGACAGCAGGCGCGCAAGACCGGGGGCCTCGCTCACGATGCGCCGCAGACGCTCGTCCGCGGTCCCCGGATAGCGCTGCAGAAACTCCTGGCGAGCCACCACGCCGAGCGATGCACGGCCGCCCGAGAACGGAATCAGCCAGTACCACACATCGTGGTGCTCGGGATGCACGGTGATGAGGATCTTGTTGCGGTCGAAGGCGTCGGAGGAAATGTGGTCCGCCACGTGAGTGAAGATCGAGCATCGGACGGGGAACTCGGAGCGGCGCTCGAGGCCGAGGAAGCGCGGCAGAGTACGTCCGAATCCGCTCGCATCGAGCACGAAATCCGCGAGGATCGTGCGAGTCGACCCGTCGGCCGAGCGCGCGGTGACCCTGGAGCCGGCCGCCCCGCAATCGACCGCGACGATCTCCGTGTCGTAGCGGATCTCCGCGCCCTGGCG
>JASHTA010000535.1 GCA_030040795.1 Gammaproteobacteria bacterium
ACCCCATCCGGAATTGCTGGCCGCGTGCATCACGGACAAGGTCGTCATGGTGACGGGGGCGGGCGGCTCGATCGGATCGGAGCTCTGCCGGCAGATCGTCCGGCTTCGGCCAAAGTGCTTAATACTGCTCGAGATGTCGGAGCTGGCCCTGTACAGCATCGATCGGGAGCTGCGGCTGATAGCCGAGCCTCTCGTTGGGGAAGTGGAGATAGTATCTCTGATCGGTAACGCCCATCAAAAGCAGCGCGTGCGCGATGTTATGCAAGCCTATCGGGTGCAGACCGTGTACCACGCGGCGGCATACAAGCACGTGCCCATCGTGGAGCAGAACGTCATCCAGGGCATCAACAACAACGTCATGGGCACCTTTCATACGGCCGAGGCCGCAGCGGAGGCCGGCGTCGAGATGTTCGTGCTGATCTCCACGGACAAGGCCGTAAACCCCACGAATGTCATGGGTGCCACCAAGCGCGTTGCCGAGCTCGTGCTGCAAGGCATGCACCAGCGGGGCTTTGTAACAAAGTTTTGCATGGTGCGGTTTGGCAACGTCCTGGATTCATCCGGCTCGGTTGTTCCGTTGTTCCGCGACCAGATCGTGCGCGGCGGGCCGGTCACGGTGACGCATCCGGAAGTCATGCGCTATTTCATGACGATCCCGGAGGCGGCGCAACTGGTCATTCAGGCTGGCTCCATGGCGCACGGAGGCGAGGTGTTCGTCCTCGATATGGGGCAGCCCATGCTCATCGTGGACCTCGCCAAGCGCATGATCGGTTTGATGCACATGACGGTCCGTGACGACGCCAATCCCGATGGCGATATCGCGATTGAGTACACGGGCCTGCGCTCCGGCGAGAAGCTGTTCGAGGAGCTGGTGCTCGGAGACAACGTCACGCGTACCGATCACCCGATGATCCTGCGCGCACGCGAGTATGCGTTGCCGTGGAAGTATGTCCGAAAGGTACTGGACGATCTGGCGGTTGCCTGCAAGGCGTTCGACTGCCAGCGGGCGATCTGTCTCCTGGCGGACGCGGTGGCGGAGTATCAATCGCCGGTCTCCCTCGGCGACCTCGTCGCCATCCGGCGCGTCGCGATGGGCCTGGATGCGGACAACGTGACGGAGCTACCGGCGCGGCGAAGAACGAACCGCTCGGATGCGGATAGCTCGTTTTCCGCAGGCGCGGCACAGGGGTCAGGGAGCTCCGAGCATGCGGTGGGTGATCGTTCGGCTGCGAGCCCACCGACGTAATTAGCTCGAGCGCGCGAAATTCTGGTCACTTTTCGCGACTGAATCTGTTACATCACGAAGCCCATCACGCTTTAGCTTAGCGGTTCTCCGGCAAGATTCTTGCCAGTGTGTTGAGCAGCCCCGCTCGGTTCCGTGAAAGAGGGGCCTCGACCCCAGGTACGGGTGAGGCCTGCTCAGGAGTCGAACCCCGCATTCGGGAACTGAACGTAAGGGGGAGATCGTGCCGAGACGCGTGACAGCGCGCCTGTACAGAGTAATTGGACGCCTACTGGGCCTCTCGCGGCCGGCCAAGCGCATCATCATGGCAGCCGCGGACCTCTGTACCATTCCCCTGGCGCTCTGGAGCGCGATCACTCTGCGGCTGGGAAGCTTCGACCACGGCGGGCGGGAGAGCGTCTGGCTCTACGTCGTGTGCGTCCTCGCCAGCATTCCGATCTTCGTCCGCTTCGGACTCTACCGAGCGGTCTTACGATATATCGCGGCCCGGGCGGTCCTCGCGATCTTTGCAGGGGTGTCCGTTTCGGTCGTGGTTACTGCGCTGGTCGACCGGGCGCTCCTCGGTTCGGTCGTACCGGAATCGGCGTACGTCATCTATTTCATGATCGCTGTCCTCTACGTCTGGGGCAGCAGGACGGTCGCCCGTCAGGTGCTCGAGCTGGCGACCGTATCGAGGAGCCGCGTGATCATCTACGGGGCCGGGGAGCCGGGCGTCAGCCTGGCGATGGCCTTGAGGAAGAGCCGGGATTTTCAAGCAGTCGCCTTCGTTGACGATGATCCCAAGCAACGGGGCAGCGTACTGCACGGGCTCGAGGTCTTCACGCCCGACATGCTGAAGCCCCTCATCGTCCGCTACGGCGTGAGCCGGCTCTTGCTGGCGCTGCCGTCCGCGCGGCGCTCTCGGCGCGGCGAGATCCTCCGCAACCTGCTCGGGCTTGGGGTACACGTCCAGACGGTTCCCGATTTCTCCGATGTCGTGAGCGGTCGTGCGAGGGTAGAGGATGTTAGGGACGTGGACATCGCCGACCTCCTCGGGCGCGATCCGGTGCTGCCGCAACCCGGACTGCTAGGCGCTTGCATCACGGGCAAGGTCGTCATGGTGACGGGCGCAGGAGGGTCGATCGGCTCGGAGCTCTGCCGGCAGATCGCCTGCCTGCAGCCGAAGCGGCTCGTGCTCCTCGAGAAATCGGAGCTCGCCCTCTACACGATCGATCAGGAGCTTGGAACCAAGTCCGCGGCCGTCGGCGGACGGGTGGAGATCGTGCCCCTGCTCGGCAACGCTCACCAGAAGCAGCGTGTGCGCGACGTGATGCAGACCTTCGGTGTCCAGACCGTCTACCACGCCGCTGCGTACAAGCACGTCCCGATCGTCGAGCAGAACGTGATCCACGGCGTGTACAACAACGTCATGTCGACCTTCCATACGGCGGAGGCTGCCGCGGACACTGGTGTCGAGACGTTCGTTCTGGTCTCCACCGACAAGGCGGTGAACCCCACGAACGTGATGGGGGCTACGAAGCGCGTGGCGGAACTCGTGCTGCAGGGCATCCACCAACGCGGCAGCTCGACGAAGTTCTGCATGGTGCGCTTCGGCAACGTGCTCGACTCCTCCGGCTCGGTCGTGCCGCTCTTCCGTGAGCAGATCCGGCACGGCGGTCCGATCACGGTCACGCACCCGGACGTGACCCGCTACTTCATGACGATTCCGGAAGCCGCGCAACTCGTCATCCAGGCGGGCTCCCTGGCGCGCGGCGGGGAGGTGTTCGTCCTGGACATGGGCCAGCCGATGCGCATCGTGGATCTCGCCAAGCGGATGGTCGGCCTGATGGGCATGACCGTGCGCGACGCGGAGAATCCGGACGGCGACATCGAGATCACGTGCACCGGGTTGCGGCCGGGAGAGAAGCTGTACGAGGAGCTGCTGCTCGGAGACAACGTCACACGCACAGAGCATCCCATGATCCTGCGCGCACAGGAGCATTCCCATCCCTGGCGATACATTCGCCAGCTCCTGGACGATCTGGTGGCCGTAGCGCAGGCCTACGATTGCCGTAGAGCCATACGGCTGCTGCAGGAAGCCGTCGGGGGGTACGAGGCCTCGCCTGCGCTCGTGGACTTGGTGGCCACGCGTCGTGCGGAGCTGGGCTTGGAGCACGACAATGTGACCGAGCTGCCACCGCGGCGACGCGGCGACGCGGGGCACGCTGCACGGGTGATCCCAGGTAATGCGACGGCGTCCGGCGCCGCGCTCCCTGACGCCACGCCGCTCAACCCTTCCGCCTCGGCTTGAGGATCTGCCGATCGCCAGCGGTTGGCGCCTACCGCCCGGCGGACCCAGCACTCCGGTAGGCTGTCTCCTGCGATCGCGAGGTGTCGCTGAATGCGGCAATTGCCTATGCTAGACAGTGGCAGTTGGCACGAACGAGTCCCGGGCCATGACAGTCTCACTGACCGGCAGTCTGCAAGAGCACATCGAGCTGTTTGGGCGCCTGTCCGGCCTTGCAGCGGCAGTGAAAGAGGCTGCCCACCTCATCAGCGCGACGCTCGTGCGGGGCGGTAAGCTCATGCTCTGCGGCAATGGCGGCTCGGCGAGCGATAGCCAGCACCTCGCGGCGGAGTTCACCGGCCGGTTCGTCAAGGACCGCAGGCCGCTGGCGGCGATCGCGCTGTCCACGGACACCTCGGCGCTGACCAGCATCGCGAACGACTACAGCTTCGAGGAGGTCTTCGCCAGGCAGGTCGTCGCCCTGGGCAGGGCAGGCGACTGCCTGCTCGCCATCTCCACCTCCGGCAACTCGCGGAACGTGATCCGTGCCGTCGAGGAGGCGCGAGCCTCCAGCATCCACACGATCGGGCTGCTGGGGAGAGGCGGAGGGAAGCTCCTTGCCCTCTGTGACCTCCCCATCGTGGTCCCGAGCGACACCACGGCCCGCATCCAGGAGGCGCACATTTTCATCGGCCATACGCTCTGCGCGACGGTCGAGGAGGCGCTGCAGCTTGCGTAGCGGGGCGTTGCGGACGGCCAAGCCTCGGGATCGCTCGCCCCGGCGGCGAAGCCGCTTCTCATGAAAGTCGTCGTCACCGGCGCCGCCGGCATGATCGGCAGCAATCTCGTCCACGGCCTCAATGCCATCGGGATCGACGACGTGATCGCCGTGGACGACCTCACGGACGGCGAGAAGTACCGGAATCTCCTCGGGGCGAAGCTGAGCGACTATCTCGACAAGGCCGAGTTCTACGAGCGCTTCGCGCGGCGCGAGCTCGGCCGCATCGATGTGGTTTTCCACGAGGGCGCCTGCTCGGACACGATGGAGCTCGACGGCCGCCTCATGCTCGAGAATAACTACCGTTGCTCGAAGGGCCTGCTCGATGCCTGTCAGGCGCAAGGGACGCGACTGCTCTATGCCTCATCCGCGGCGGTTTACGGTGATGGCACGGCGTTCCGGGAGGAGCCGGGGCTCGAGCGGCCGCTGAACGTCTACGGCTACTTCCCCCCAGCTGTCACTCCGCGCCACAATTCGTGATCCATATACTACGGGAACGTGTCTCGCAATCCCCACCCTGGAGCAATGGGGGACGCCGACGGGGATCCGAGCAGAGTGTCCCCAAGAAACTCGACATTCAGCTGATCCGTGGATAACGACAGCCCGAACAAGCATGCGCGCACTAATACCTGGCTGGCGCACCGCTCGCGCTGGCACATTCACTTCATTCCCGCTTACAGTTTCTGGCTCAACTAGGTGGAGCACTTCTACGAGCACGTCATCGAAGAAGCGATCCCGCGTGGCTCTTTCCGCGGCGTCAAGGACTTGGCGGTCAAAATCGATCACTTCGTGACTCACTACAACAAGCACGGCCAGCCATTTATCTAGGCGGCAGCGGCCGTCTCGGTGCTGGAGAAGGTTGAAAGACTTCCCTCACGAATCAGTGGAAGAGAACGCCAGGCCATCTCAAAATTTTCGTGACACGTACAGCGTGTAGCTATAAACGCTATGGAATGAGTCCGGAATGGTTCCACCCTGAGGGTCGCTCGGCAGGTCGCGCAGGCGCTCAGCATCGATCACGTTGCGGAAGTCGAGGCCGAGGTCCCAACCGGGGAAGAGATTGCGCCACTGAAATCCTCCCCCCAGGTAAAGGCCATAGGCCGGGGTCGCGAGCGAGTAGCGTGCTGCGCCGAAGAACGCATGGAAGGCGAGCGGGAAGTTGAAGCGGTACCGGTAGTCGACCAAGTGCACGCCGAGGAGGGCGCGGCCCGAGATACTGTCGGCATCGAGCTGCACGCCGAGGTCCTGATGCGTGGAGACGCTACGTCGCGCGCCGATCCCGATGTCGGGCGCGCCGGCCCAGTTCGTGTAGAAGCGTACGGTGCTGAGGGGCTCGACGAGCATGCGGTAGTAATCGGCGCCTACATTCACGTAGAGCTCAGCGCCGTCGGGCCTATTCCCCGCGGCCGCGGCGGTCTCGGAGTCATCCGAGCGTCCGAAGAGCGCATCGCCATTGCGCAGGAAGGCCTCGAGCCTGACGTAGTGCCCACCGAAGACGTCCCTTCCGACATCGAGTTCCCCACCTACGGAGTACCCATTCCAGGGATGAGAGTAGCTGAGCGCTCCCGTGTACTCGTTCTTGTAAGAATAGGTCGCATAGGTCGTCTCCGCCTCGTTCGCGAGCGCACGCAGCTGAAGCTGCATGTATCCGCCAAAGAATGATGTCCACCCGATGCGCAGCATATTGCTCTGGCCACCGTTGTCGTCGGCTATCGTGGTTGGCGTTGCAAGTACCCGCTGATCGCCGAACCAGTTACCGATGCTGTCGCCATAGT
This sequence comes from Gammaproteobacteria bacterium, assembly GCA_030040795.1. Taxonomy (GTDB): domain Bacteria; phylum Pseudomonadota; class Gammaproteobacteria; order Steroidobacterales; family Steroidobacteraceae; genus JASHUC01. The sequence goes on from JASHTA010000535.1 coordinate 6,063, forward strand.
TGGTGATGCCGTCGAGGTAGCCGGTCTGCACGGCGCTCGCCCCGTGTACGTACCAAGTAGGTGACCACGAATCGATCTCGTATGTCACATCGAAGGGCCCGATCCTCGGAAAATCGATTCCGACGGAGATGTCGGGCTTGCCGAGGAGGTAGCTATGTCCGCTTCCGGTATCGTTACCGGCGTACTCGAAGTACACCGAGAAGGGCACCTGGGCCGGAAAGATGAAGCGGCTGGTGAAGGAAGCCTCCTGCTTGCCGATGACGTGCGTGCCGGTGCCGAAACCGGTGCTCTGCGCCTTGGCCGGGTCGGCGAGCGCCTGAAGGATGTCGCTGATCGATTCGCCTCCGGCCGCTCCCCCTCCCCAGATGAGCACGCGCTGGGCCGAGAACGCCCAGCCGGACACGGGCTGCAGGGACAGCTGGAGGCCGCCCATCTTGGGATAGCCGCGGGTCAGCGTCCCGTTCGTGAGCTCGATCCGGTCCGACTCCGACATGCGCGCGAGGAAGACTTCGTACTGGAGCCCAAGGGGCGTGAGGGGCCTGTAGTTCGAGAGCGTGACGGAAGGCATGGTTGGCGCTTCCGTGCTGATGAGCATGGAGCTGTCGGTCATGGGCGACCACCAATGGTCGCGCCAGCCCACATCGAGCTGCGCCCAGTCGAATCCCATGCTCAGCATCGTGCCGGTGGGCGTCGCTCGACCCTGGTAGGCGACTCCGCCCAAGTTCAGTAGCAGGTAGGCGCTCGGCTGGATGTAGGCGGCCGCGGCCACCTGGTATGGGCTTTGCGCCCCTTCGCCGTGCTGGTTCGGCAGCACGGAGTTGGAGGAGCCCGAGGTGACGGCCGCTTCGACGCTCGCGAACTCGACGCCCGTCAGATGCATGTAGCGTTGCAGGTACTGGCGCACGCTCTCGCAAAGCGGCCGGTCCACCTCGCAGGCCTTGGGCAGCGCCTCCAGGACGAGCGCGGCGGGAATGGGGCGGGTGAGCACTGGCTGGTCGCCGAGGATCAGCACTCGCTCAACGGCTGTCTCGACGTCTGGATCGAGGTTGAGGGGGAGATAGGGTGTCGCGCCGCTGGCATGGGCCAACCCTTGGAACGCGGTGCAGCCTACCAGCAGAAGCGCGATACTTTTTCTCATCCTCTCGGCCTTATCCGTCATCGGGCAGTGATTTTCGGTGCACTCCGTCAGGAGCTTCGCGACCCGACTCTCCCGAGGCGCCGCTTGGCCTTGGAAGGGGGACGAGCCTTCTGGCCCGGGCGTTGCGCCTCCGCCATCTCGATCCCGAATACGCTGCCGAGGTCGGCGTCGTCGAGTGTCTTGCGCTTCGTGCGCCGCGCGGTCACCTCGATATCGGCTGCACGGGCGATGAGATCGC
>JASHTA010000536.1 GCA_030040795.1 Gammaproteobacteria bacterium
CCATGAGCCAGAGGTCCTGCAGGTCCCGCAGCAGTCCGAAGGCCGTTTGCCCGCGCTCGAGGAGCAACGCCTCGTCGAGCGCCTCCGGCTCTCCCTCGCGCCGCTCGCCATATCGGGCCACGTAGGGCCGGATGGCGGCCGCGTTCTCACGCGACCAGGCCATGAACAGCGTGCTTTGGGGGCCAATATCGGGTGTCGTCGGATGGGAGCGGCGCAGCTTCTCCCACCCGCGCACGAGGCGCTCCTCGCTGGCGAGCAAGAGACCCAGGTAGTCGGCGAGGTGCGTTCGGCGCTCGCTCCCGCTCTCACCCTCGGCCACAACGTCTTCGCGTTTGGACTCGTCCGGCTGCGGCAACGCGCGGCCTTCGGCCTTCTCCAACTTGACGGCGGCGTACTTGAAATGCGGCTGCTTGCTGACCGGATCCCACTCGTACAACGTCAACTCGTTGGCGGCACGCGGCCGGCCGGGATCGTCCCAATAGCCGTAGTGAAACGGCATGAAGAGTGTGCCCGGCCCGATCTCGCCGATCCGAGCCGGGGCCTCTGCCGCGCCGCGGCGGGAAGTCACTCGCAGCATATCACCTGCGCCAATCCCGAGGCGGCGCGCATCGTCCTCGTTCACCTGGATGAAGGCGTCAGGCGCCGCATCTCTCAATTCCTTCGAGCGCCCGGTCTTCGTACGGGTGTGGAAGTGGTAAACGACACGTCCCGTGGTCAGGAAGAACGGATAGTCCGCGTCCGGCTCTTCCGTCGGCGGAACGTACTCCGCCGCGCGCAGAAAAGCGCGGCCGTTCGGCTCTTTTGCACGGTACTCTTCCGCCGTTCGCGCCGCGCCCGTCAGCAGATCGTGGCCGTAGCTCTCGCAGTAATCCGGGTCGGTCGCAAATTTCAGGTCGGCGTAATATCGTTCCGAGCCATCAGGATGCCGGTCGTTGCATGGCCAGGGAATACCCGAGCCGCCGGTGAGCTTTGCATATGTCAGGCCCGAATAGTCGCACGGCCGCCCGCGCGAGCACTCGCGCCAGGCATCGAACGCTCCTTCCGCATCCGTCCATTTGATCAGCCGCGCGCCGTCCTTGTCCCGGAAATCCATGCGCCGGGCGAAGTCGAGGAAAATGTCGAGATCGGACCTGGCCTCGCCCGGCGGCTCGATCGCCTTGTGGTTGAGATGGACGACGCGGTCGACGTTGGTCGAGCAGCCCGTCTTCTCGCCCCAGATCGCGGCGGGCAGCACCACGTCGGCCATCTCCGCCGTCTCGGTCATGAAGCCGTCCTGCACGATCACGAAGACGCTCTCTCTCCGCAGGTCCGCGCGCAGACGGCTCAGATCCGGAATGGAGACGGCCGGGTTGGTGCCGATGATCCACAGCACCCGGATCGAGCCGTCCATGACATAGTCGAAGATCTGCAGCGCGTGCGTCGGCGGTCCCCAGTTCGGCAGAGTCGCCGGATCGACGTTCCAGAGCTTTGCCATCTCCTCGACATGGCGTGGGTTGCCGAAGTTGCGGAAACCCGGCAGATCGCCGCCCGATCCGGTCTCGCGGCTGTTCTCGGCGGTGGGCTGGCCGTTCATCTGCAGGATGCCGCAGCCGGGCCGGCCGATCCGGCCCAGCACCAGATTGACGTTGTTGACCTGGACGGCGGCTGCCGTGCCTTGATTGGACTGATAAACACCTTGCAGGCAGGTCGAGAGCAACCTCTTCGAGCCGCCGATCAGGGCGGCGGCCTGGCGGAGCTGATCCGCGGGGATGCGGGCGATGGCGGCGACCCGTTCGGGCGTGTAGGGGGCCACCGTGCGGGCCAGTTCCTCGAAGCCCAAGGTGTGCGCGTCGATGAAGGCGCGGTCGGCGTGGCCTTGCTCGATCAATTGCTGGATCAATCCGTTCAGCACGGCGACATTGGTGCCGAGCCGCGGCTTGATGTGCAGGTCCGCCTCGGCCGCCGTCACCGTGCGGCGTGGATCGATGACGATCATTCGTGACGGCCGATCCGCGCATCGGCGGTCGAGCACCCGCGACCACAGAACGGTTGCGGTCGCCGCCATGTCGTGGCCGACCAGCAGGAAGCAGTCGGTCGCTTCGATGTCCGTGTAGGTACCCGGCTGCCCGTCGGCGCCGAAGGTTTCTTTCAGCGCTGCGCCCGCCGTTGCCGTGCATAACCTCGTGTTGCCGTCGATGTGGAGCGTGCCGATCCCGGCCGTCCGGATGACGCTCAGCGTGTAGTTCCCTTCCGCAAAGAGCTGGCCCGAGGTGTAGAAACCGATCGAGCCGGCGGTGTAGCGCTCCTTCGCCTCCTTCATGCGGCGGACGATCAGCTCCATCGCCGCGTCCCAGCTCGCGCGTTCGAGCCGGTCGCCACGACGCACCAGGGGATAGGTCAGCCGGTCGGCGCTGGCATTGGCGACCCAGCTATAGAGTCCCTTGGGGCCGAGCCGCCCGCGATTGACTACGTCCGCCTGCCGTCCGCGCACGCCGACGATACGCCCACCTGGCGTATCGTCCTTGACTCCGATGTCGATGCCGCAGCCGTTCGAGCACAGAAAGCAGGCAGCCTGCACCCATCGGTCGGGGTTCTCCACGACGTTCTGATCGACCCGCACGGGCCAGTTCGGCCCTTCGTACGGTGTGCGGGGCCCCCAGATATCGACAATGCTGTCACGTGTGGCCGTCATCCCATTCTCCCGAGCATCTACTTCTTAGCGGGTGTGAGTGCGGCGGCGGCCTCCGTGGTCAGCAGCCGGAACGTGAAGGTCTCATACAGGTAAAGCTCGACGGCGGCTTGGGAATGGCTCGAGTAGCCGATCGAGAGGTCCTGGCCGATATCCAGCTCGAAATCACCGCTACGGGTTGTCATCACGACGCCACCTTCGATCGCGGGGGCCCATACGATCTCACCCTCGATGAGGCGCTCGATGTGGCGAAGCACGGGATACCCTCCCTCGCTCCCGCCGCTCACGGCGGTATAGGCCTCCGCGCCGAGTACCAGCACGTAGGGGCCATTCACCCCGGCAAGACGCAACTGGCTCACCGCCTGGGCGACCGCGTCCGGATAACCCTGGATGTGAGGAGGCAACGGCAGTCCCGGATTGCTGCTTCCTTGACGGATACCCTGGATCCCCGCCGCGGCGTATCCGTCGAAGACGGAGCGATCCTCGGCAAAGGCGATCTTGCGAGCCGC
>JASHTA010000537.1 GCA_030040795.1 Gammaproteobacteria bacterium
CGCGTGCGACCACGCCGCGAGCAGCGGCACGACGGCCGGCTGATCGACATAGCCCCAGTCCGGACGACTGCCGCACACGATGAAATAGAGCTCATCGCGGGAGAAGCCGTAGTGGCCGTTCGCAAGGAGATGCAGGATGAGGCTCGCGAGCGCTAACAGCAGCGAGGGGCGAGACCAGATCTTCTTGGCTCTTTCCAATGAACGTGCCTTCGACGCCCGTCTGCGTTATAAGCGCTGCCAATATGATCGAGCGGCGCGCGAAGACTCCGTCACGAAGGAGTCACCCCTGAAGCGGGAGGTCTTCTGACGGCCTCCCTATCCGGCAGCTTACTCCAAGTACTCCGACGTGGTCGAAAGTCTGCCCGGCCAAGGCTGCAAGAAGGTTGGAGAGCGGCACTTCCCGGTACCGGACATGCGGTCGGACCGCTCAGGGTCATAAGGACTCGTCACGAGCGATGCTCGCCTGACGTCAATCCCGGAGCCCCGAAAACGGAGTGCGTCACAGGATGGAGATAGATCGGCGAGAAGCTGTAACGAGCCTACAGACGCGGTCGGGTCAGCTGCTCGGTGAGCCAGACCTTGATGAGCGACTGGTACGGCATGTCGCGTCTGTTCGCCTCGATCTTGATGCGCTCGAGAAGCCCGAGCGGAAGGCGCAGCGAGATCGTCTGCGTCGATGGCTTGAGATTGGACAGCCGAACCGACGTGCTTCGGGTCCAATCCACATAGTCCGTGGAGTCGTGAGTCTCCCAGAAGGTCCGCTCCTCGGCCTCATTCTTGAACGCTGGAACCGCCTTCTTCGGATTCATCGTCGTGCGGCGGCTTTCGTGCGCCGTCCGGTTCTTCGGTCTGTATGTCGTCATGAGTCTTTCGTTCCTTGCGGTGCATGTCCCGCGCCGAGATCACCCGGATCAAGGTCTCATCGGACCGCAGCGTGAAGGTGATGTGCAGTCTTCTGCCCTCATCCGTCTCGCCGAGCGCATGGTAGCGCGGCTCCTCCGCGCTGTGCTTGACGTCGGGCACGATGCGCAGCGGGGCATTGAAAAAGATCTGCTCGGCAGCGACGCTGCACAAGCCGCATGTGGCGACCCACAGCTGGCAGGACTTCATCGATACGAATGTCACGGGGACGCTTCGAGTGCTCGAAGCCGCCGTTGCCGCGGGCGTCAAGAGCTTTGTTTACGTAAGCACTACCAGCGTTTTCGGGTCGGCACTGACGCGCGAATCCTCGACGGCGGCGACATGGGTTACGGAGGATCTGACGCCGAGACCCAAGAATATCTACGGTGTCACCAAGCTCATGGCCGAGGGCCTGTGCGAGCTGACGCACCGAAAGCGCGGTCTGCCGACCGTGGTCTTGCGGACCTCGCGATTTTTCCCGGAGGAAGATGATGATCCGGACATCCGTCGCGAGTACCGGATCCCAAATGTTCAAGCGAACGAAATGCTCTATCGCCGGGTGGACATCGAGGATGCCGTGTCCGCTGTATTGTCGGCACTTGAGAGCGCGCAAGCCGTTGGATTTGGACGGTACATCATCTCGGCGACGACCCCCTTCGTGTCCGCCGAACTGGCCTCATTGGGACGAGACGCACCCGCTGTAATACAAAAGCACTTTCCCGAGTGCGAGGCGCTCTTCAACGCGCGAGGCTGGAGGCTATTTCCCAGGATCGACCGCGTGTACGTCAATCATCGGGCCTGCAGCGAGCTTGGGTGGAGGCCTTGCTACGACTTCCAGCATGTTCTTGATTGCTTGGCGTCGGGCCGGGAGTTCCGCAGCTCGCTTGCATTGGAGGTCGGGAGTAAGGGCTATCACGAGCGGTCGTTCGCGCAGGGGCCGTATCCTGTCGAATAGCGCGACAGGTCACAGGGCGCCGAGACGGACGGTGGGAAACATACAGTGGGTTCTATGAATCTTGTCTTCGATCTGGATGGCACCCTGACCGATCCTGAACTTGGGATCACGCGGTCCATGGTTTATGCCCTAGAGCAACTGGGGTTTCCCGCGGTGGATCGGGCCGGACTGCGGCAATATATCGGGCCACCCCTTCGGGATGTGTTCGGGGCGCTTCTCGCGACTTCAGATGCGGCCCTCATCGAGCGCGCGGTGACTTCCTACCGCGAGCGCTTCGGGGACGTCGGGTTGTACGAGAACGAGCTGTATCCGGGGACTGCCGAAAGCGTGGAACGTCTCGCGGGCTCCGGACACCGGCTGTTCGTCGCGACCGCAAAGCCCGAAGTGTACGCCCGGCGAATCATCGAGCACTTCGGTCTGGGTGCGCACTTCACCCGAGTCTATGGCGCGGAGCTATCCGGAGCAGGGTCGCTCAAATCCGAATTGTTGGCCCGTCTTGTCGCCGAGGAGGGCATCAGTCCCGAGCAGTCGGTCATGATCGGGGATCGCGCAGGTGATGTTGACGGCGCGCGTGCGAACGGCATGCGGAGCGCTGGCGTGTTGTGGGGCTATGGGACGGCGAAGGAATTGAGGGAGGCGGATCGACTCGTGGAGAGTTGGGCAGCGC
>JASHTA010000538.1 GCA_030040795.1 Gammaproteobacteria bacterium
GCGCCGACCGGCGCCGATTCACTGCCTCAGGGCTGGGGGATTTTCAGGTGGCCACAGGTGGAGGAGTTTGGGTGGCCGCCGGGGCTGCGGGCGGCGCCTCATTCGACATCTGTCGAACAGTGATCGGCGCGTCCAGGCTGATAATGAGATGTGCATGACGGGACGGCAGAGTTGTGTTGACGCCGGGTGTCAGCCCCTGCACGCGGGCTCCCCCATAGTGCGAGATGAAATGTCGCAAAATTGGCGCTGGCGGTCGGGTCTCGAAGTGCGCGTCCATTTCTCCATCCCCCTGAACATCGATGACTCATGGATGCGAAACGCATGTATTTTGTCCTAGATGACCATCCCTAGCACCATCGACGAGTGACGGCTATTGGGTCAAACGCCGTGTGTGGGCGACTGGCAGCGCGCTCGGGCGACTGTTCGTTTGGATGTGTGGCGCTGCTTGCGAGCAGCTATTACCGCGTTGGACAATCAGACCGAACGATGTACTGAGTGAGTTCGACCTCCGGACCGGTCAGCGATCCCGAACCAGCCGCTGACCGGCGTGCCCCACTACACTTCGGTCTGCTCGGCCATCTCCAGCGCGTCGTCAACCTCGATATCCAAGTACCGGACCGTACTTTCCAGCTTGCTGTGTCCGAGCAGTAGCTGCACTGCCCGAAGGTTCTTCGTACGACGGTAGAGCCGCGAAGCTTTTGTGCGCCGCAACGTGTGCGTGCCGTAAGCTACCGGATCGAGGCCGACTTCCCTCACCCCACCCCCGGACGATTCGTGCATATTGGCGAGCCGAAAGGTGGGGCGACGCCCGGAGGCGACTCGGAAACAGGAAATCCTCGCTCTTCAGCCTCTGGTGGTAAATCCATGCCGTCACCGCGTCGCGCGTCTGCTCGGTGATTTCGAACTGGACGGGCCGCTGCGTCTTCTGCTGCATCACAATCGCGCGGGCCGCGACCCGTTCGCCGTGCATGACGTCCCGAACGCGAAGCTTGACGAGGTCGCAAGACCTCAGCTTACTATCCACAACGAGGTTGAATAACGCCAGTTCTCGAGCGCGATCGCCGAGTTGCAAGCGAATGCGGATGGCCCAGATCTCCTTAAGTCGCAGCGGTGCTTTCTGTCCAACGAGCTTTCCTTTGTTCCAGGGCTCGCGCCTCGGCGACACGTTGATTTGTTGATCCATGACCGTACTCCCGGTTGAATAATACCGGGGTCAGTGTGTATCCAACGGTCGGGCGCTCCGACCCGACGCGGGCATTGCTTGGCAATGCCATTTCACGCCAAGTGCAGCGTGCCTCTAGAGGATTGTTTTCGGGCACGCATGCGTTGGATGTCGCGCTGAGGTGGCGCACCAAAGAGCCGGCTGTACTCCCGGCTGAACTGCGAGGCGCTTTGATAGCCGACACTGGTCGCGGCACGTCCCGCATCGACACCCTGGTTCAACATCAGCTGGCGGCCTTCTTGCAGTCTGAGCTGCTTCAGGTACCTCAGCGGGCTCATTCCGGTGACTTCACGAAAGTGTTTCCGGAAAGCGGAGACGCTCATGTTCGCGCTGGTTGCCAAGTCGTCCACGCCGAGTGATTTGACGAAGTTTTGCTTCATCCAGGCAACGACACGGGGGATCTGCCAACCGGGTGACTGTTCCAGGATCAACTGACGCAGATGAAGGCTGTGGGGCCCATTCAGCAGCCGGATCGTTATTTCCCGTTCGATCAGCGGTACCAGATTGCGCAGGACTGCGGGCTCATCGAGCAGCTCCAGAAGTCGCTTCAGGGCATCGAGCAGCGCCGGTTCGAGTGTTTCCATCGAAATCTCAGTCTGCTGTCCTGAGCGGTCTGGTTGCGATGGCAGTCCCATTTCAGAGGCGACGTCCGCGATCAGGCGCATATCGAGCCTGAGCAGAAGCCCCAGAAAGGGCTCACGCGCCGACGCACGAGTGACGTGTGAAATGACGGGAAGATCGACCGACACAAGCATTGACCGCCCAGGTGTGTAGTCGAGTAACCGATCGCGCAGCAAGAGTTGCTTGTCACCCTGTGCGATGACGACCAGCCCGATAGGATAGATGCAGGGCACGGGGTCGGTCGGTCCGTGACGTCGATGCAGCGACAGCGCCGGAACTTTGGTCAGATGGTCGCCAGCAACCCGTGCATGTCGACCAATGAGATGCGCAAGGTCTTTGAGCGATGCCTCTACGGTTGCTCTTACGCCGTTTGCGTGATGCATATCAGCCTCTAGGATGACATCGCCAGCTTAGGCAAGACCGAAGCAGCCGGACAGGAAAACATTAGCACACCGGCAAAGAGCGACGATAATCGATTTGTGCAAGAAAGCGGCTGAAACAGGCAAAGGCCGCCAATTCCAAAGGCCCATACTCGTATCGCGCTGCCGAGACACAGCAAGCACATTCGGAGCCTTCCGTGGAAACCGTCAGCATCCGCAACAAAGACATGTATTGGAATATTGCCGCCGATATCCATTTCCCCCCGAACTTCGACAAGACGAAGAGGTATCCGGCCATCATCAGCGCCCATCCGATCGGGAGCTGCAAAGAACAGACCTCGGGCAACGTCTACGGCGTGGCGTTAGCCAAGGAAGGCTTCGTCGTGATTGCCTTCGACCGCAGCTTCCAGGGAGCCAGCGGCGGCGAGCCCCGTTTCATCGAAGACCCGACCCTTACCGTCGAGGACTTCCGGCATGTCGCCGACTACCTGGTAACCCTCCCCTACGTAGATGAGGATCGTATCGGCGTTCTGGGCATCTGCGGCGGTGGCGGTTATGCGATCAACGCCGCCATGACCGAGCGGCGTATCAAAGCGGTCGGCACCGTCACGGGCGCGAACTATGGGCGGCTGATGCGCGGTGGCTTCGCCAATCTCGACCCCATCGGTTTGCTGGAAAAGATATCGGAACAGCGTACAGCGGAGGCGCGCGGCGCCGAATGGCATGTCGACGATCTGCTGCCGTCTTCGGTCGAGGCGGGCAGGAAGGCCGGCATCAAGGATATCGATGTGCTGGAGGCGACAGACTACTACCGGACCCCGCGCGGCCAGAAGCCTCATGGCCTCAACCGCTCGCTCTTGTCTCACCAGGCCGCCGCAATGGGCTGGGATGCGTTTCATCTGGCCGAGGTGCTCCTCACCCAGCCGCTTTGCATCGTCGTGGGCGACAAGGTCGGAGCCTTCGGCGCCTATCGCGATGGCTGCGAGATCATCGAACGTGCTGCTTCGAAGACGAAAGAACTGGTCGTTGCGGAGGGTTGGTCGCACTACGATCTCTACGACAAGCCCGAGCCGGTCAAGATCGCGTTGGCCAAGCTCGTCCCGTTCTTCAAGCAGCACCTTGCGTCATGAGCAGCGTGCTGGTGCTGGGTGCTGGCGGACAGATCGCGCGTTGGGTGATCGAACGCCTGGGAGGTACGAAAGGGATCGGCCTTACCTTGTTCCTTCGCCATGCCCGCAAGCTACGTGGTAAAGCGCCGGCCAATGCGCGCGTAGTGGAGGGTGACGTGCTGAAGGGTGTCTCGCTGGCCGAGGCCATGGAGGGCCAGGACCTCGTCTACGCCAACTTGACTGGTGGAGACATCGACGCGCAGGCAAAGAGCGTGATCGCGGCGATGAAGAAGGCTGGAGTCGAGCGTCTGATTTTCATCACGTCGTTGGGCATCTACGACGAGGTGCCGGGGAAGTTCGGGAAATGGAACAAGCAAATGATCGGCGAGGAGTTGAAGCCGTTCCGTCGCGCCGCCGACATCATCGAAGCCTCGGGCCTCGAGTACACCATCCTGCGTCCCGCATGGCTGCAGGATGAGGACGAGGTGAACTATGAGATCACCGAGAAGGGTCAACCGTTCAAGGGCACCGAAGTCTCACGTAAGAGCGTGGCCGATCTGATCGTTCGGATCATTCATTCGCCCAAGTTGCATCTGCGTGCGAATCTCGGCGTTGACAAGCCCGGCACCGAGGGCGACAAGCCGTCGTTCTACTGACCGACATCAGGAGTCAGCAACCATGAGCGACAAGATCAGCATTCTCAATCGCAACGGCCAGGGCATCACCCTATCAGCCGTGATCCACTTTCCGCCGAATTTCGACCGCGGCAGGAAGAATCCGGCCGTGATCGTGTCGCATCCGGGCGGAGGAGTGAAGGAGCAGGCCGCAGGGCTGTACGCACGCAAGTTGGCTGAGCAGGGCTTTCTCACTGTCGCCTACGATGCCTCATATCAGGGTGAAAGCACTGGCGAGCCGCGCCAGTTGGAGAACCCATACGTACGTACCGAAGACGTCAGCGCCGTGTTCGATTATATGACCACGTTGCCTTACGTGGATCCCACACGCATTGGAGCGATGGGAATCTGCGCTGGCGCGGGTTACACGGCCAACGCGGCCATCAACGACCATCGCATCAAGGCCGTAGGTACGGTCAGCATGGTCAACATTGGCTCGATGTTCCGCAACGGCTGGGACAACAACATCAAGGATGCCGACGCGATCCCGGTGCTGGAAATCGGCTCGAACGCGCGGACGGGCGCCGCCCGCGGCGGCGACGAGACTACTTTCCCGCTCGCGCCGATGAGGAAGGAGGACGCGCCGAACAGGGAACTCGAGGAGGCTTGGGAGTATTACCATACGCCACGCTGCCAGTACCCCACCGCGCCCGGATACATGACGGCGCGCAGCCTCAACCAGATCATCACCTACGATGCGTTCAACAAGGCGGAGGCGTTCCTGACACAACCTCTTCAAATCGTCGCGGGTAGCAAAGCAGGCAGTAAGTGGATGAGCGATGACTTGTACAAGCGCGCTGTCAGCAAAGACAAGCGCTACCATGTGGTCGAAGGATCAAACCATATGCAGCTCTATGACGGCGAGAAGGAAGTGAACGAAGCCGTGTCGGTCCTGGCGCCCTTCTTCAAGTCGACGCTGTAACAGTGATTGGCATGCCCACGGCGCGGCAACGTAGGTACGGGCGAGCCGGTCGAGCGCACCGAGTCGACTGACTCCCGGATAGTGTCCTTGCACAAATCGATGTCCGCCCCTGGCCGTTCAGGCTCCACCACAGCCGTCGTGGCATGTCTGTGGCTCCCGCATCAGTTACTCTATCGCCATGAGCGTCAAGGCGCAGCCGATCCTTGCGGTCCGTGACGTCCCGGCCTCCGCTCGGTGGTACGCGCACATCCTTGGCAGCAACGAGCCGACGGGGAGCCCCCCGAGCGATCACGACCACCTCTATCGGCGAATCTATGTAGGCGAGGAGCTCGTCCTGCAGCTCCATGCCTGGGATGAGGAGGATCATCCTAACCTCAAGGATGCGGACCGCGC
>JASHTA010000539.1 GCA_030040795.1 Gammaproteobacteria bacterium
ATGACGCTCTGGGTGAATTTGACCGCGGGCTCCCAGCCGACGCCCGAATTGGTGATGTAGAAGTTCTCGCGCAGGTACGCCGAGACGGTTCCCTTCTTGAGCGGCTTCATGAACTCGTAGCGGCCCGCACGCACGCCAGCCTGATGCATGTAGTCGAGGCGATAGAGCCAGAAGGGAAGCGCTTCGCCCATGTGGCCGATGATGATCTTGAGCGCCGGGAAGCGGTCGAGCGTCCCGCTCGTGATGAGGCGCAGCGCGTGCATGCCCGTCTCGACGCCGAATCCGAAAATCGCGCCGTCGAGTCCTGCCTCGAGCATCGGGCCGATCATGTTGCGCGGTGGCGTGTTGGGATGAATGTAGATCGCCGCGTCGACCGCCTCAGCGGCCTCGAGCACGGGCGCGAACTTGGGATGGTCGAGGTATTCGCCCTGGATGTGCGAATTGATGATGACCGCCTTCATCCCGAGCTTGGTCACGGCGCGCTCGATCTCCTTTGCCGCCTCACGCGGCGCCTGGGGCGCGCATGCCGCCATGCCGGTGAACTTGTCGGGATGCTTGCGGCATGCCTCTGCGAGCTGGTCGTTGGCCAGCGCCGCGAGGGCCGTGCCCTTGTCCTTCGGAAGGATGCTGGGGCCCGGCGCGGTGATGCCGATCACCTGCCGGTCGATACCGCGCGCTGCCATGTCCGCGAGGCGCAGCTCCCCGAGGTCCTGCAAGCGGCTGAAGATGAACCGCGGCCGCTCTGCCTGACTCCCGATGTAGAAGCCCATGAGGCTGCGAAATCCCGGGTCCACATCGGGCTCCGCGAGCAGCTCGCGGTACAGTCGGATCATCTCGGCAGGCGCGAAAGCCTCCTCGGTCGCGATGCGCAGGTATCCGGGGTTGCGCTTCGGCTGCGGGTTCGGGGTTGCCATGATTTTGCCTCGGGGGAAGGGGCCGCCACTTGCGGGCCGCTTGCGGTAACGGGCCGCCATGATAGCCAATCCCGCCGCTATAATCGCCGCTCCGGAGCGAGCGAGCCGGAGCCGATCGCGAGCGGATGCAACCATGGCGAAGTACCAGCCTCATTTGAATCTCGACCAGCTGGTCGCGATCGACGTCCACACGCATGCGAATATCTCGGGCCGCGCGCCGCGCGACCCGTGCGCGCACGCGTTCGACGAGGCGATGTCGAAGTACTTCCGCTCCGGCAAGCCTCCGACGCCGTCCGAGGTCGCGCAGTACTATCGCGAGCGGAAGATGGCCGCCGTCATCTTCACCGTGGACATGGAGGCGGAGGTCGGCCACTGGCGCATCGCGAACGAGGAGGTGGCCGAGGTGGCCGCCGAGAACAGCGATGCGCTCATTCCGTTCGCGAGCATCGATCCGGCGCGCGGAAAAATGGGGGTTCGCGAGGCGCGGCGGCTCATCGAGGAATATGGGGTGCGGGGCTTCAAGTTCCACCCCTCGGCGCAGGGCTTCTTCCCCGACGACCGCAAGGCGTATCCGCTGTACGAAGTCATTGCGGAGGCCGGCCTGCCGGCGCTGTTCCACACCGGACAGACCGGCGTCGGCGCCGGAATGCCGGGCGGCATGGGCATCAAGCTCAAGTACTCCAACCCCATCCACCTCGACGATGTCGCCGCCGATTTCCCGACGCTGACCATCGTCATGGCGCATCCCTCCTTCCCCTGGCAGGACGAGGCTCTCGCCATCGCGACCCACAAGCCGAACACGTACATCGATCTGTCGGGCTGGTCGCCGAAATATTTCTCGCCGAACCTCATCCAGTATTCCAACTCGCTGCTCAAGGACCGCGTGCTCTTCGGCACGGATTATCCGGCGCTCACGGTCGAGCGCTGGCTCGGCGATTTCGAGAAGATCGCCATCAAGCCCGAGGTCCGCCCGCTCATCCTCAAGGAGAATGCGATCCGGCTGCTGAAGCTGCGCGGGTAGGGGACGAACGCCGCCGATCGCACATGCAGAACACATTGCGCGCTACATAGTACGCGGCCAGCGCCCCGGCGAATTGCGCGACGATGAACGCAGGCACATCCTGGGGCTGGATCCCTGCGAAGGTATTCGACAGCGATCGCGCGATCGTGATCGCCGGATTCGCGAACGAGGTCGAAGGCGTGAACCAGTAGGCCGCGCCGATCCATGCTGCAGCCATCCACGGGACTTCCTCGCCGCGGCCGCCCAGCACGACGAGCAGCAGCCCGAATGTCGCGACTGCTTCGGACAGCCATTGCGAGGGGCCGCTGCGCGCGTGCAACGACCATTGCAGCGTCGGCAGCCCGAACATCGCATGGGCCAACACGGCGCCCAGGCAGCACCCCAGCACTTGAGCCAGCGCGTAGGCGCTCGCCTCGCGCCAGCTCAGCACGCGCCGCAGCGCCTGAACGAAGGAGACCGCCGGATTCAGGTGCGCGCCGCTGATCGGCCCCAGGAGCCGAATGAGCACGGCGAGCGCGGCGACCGTTGCGCCGGTATTGGCGAGCAAGGCAAGGGCCGCGTTCCCGCCGGCCAACCGCTCGGCCATGATCCCGGACCCAATGACCGTCGCCGCCAAGAGCAGGGAACCCAGTCCCTCGGCTGCCAGGCGCCGCAAGAGCTAGGTCTCGCGTCCGGAGCGGTCCCGACCCAACGCGTCGAGCCGCCGCTTCAGTGTCCTCTCGTCGAGCGAGGCGATCGGAAGGCTGACGAACAGCTGGATGCGGCTCTCGAGTGCCTGAAGGGCTTTCCGAAAGGCGGCGGCTTTCTCGATGTCGGAGCCGCCGGCGGCTGCCGGATCCGGCACGTCCCAGTGCGCCGTGACCGGCCGGCCGGGCCAGACCGGGCAGACCTCGCCCGCCGCCCGGTCGCAGACCGTGATGACGAAGTCGAGCGGCGGAGAGCCCGCGACCGCGAACTCATCCCAAGACTTGCTGCGCAACCCCTCCGTGGGAAGATTCAACCGCCTGAGCAGATCGAGTGCGTGGGCGTTGACCGCGCCCCGCGGAAAGCTCCCGGCGCTGAATCCGCGAAATCGTCCGGCCCCACGGTCGTTCAGCAAGCTCTCCGCCAGGATACTGCGCGCGGAATTGCCCGTGCACAGGAACAGCACGTGATAGGGGCGATCCGGCATCAGACTTGCCTACGCCCTGCGCCTGCGGGCCGGGGCGGCAGCCGGTGCGCAGCTTCGCCCGCCACAGCAGTTATCGGTCAGGAAGCTGAGCAGGGCGTTCATCCGCTCGTAGTTGGCGGAGTAGTAGACGAAGCGGCTCTGCTGACGCGAATGGACCAGCTCTGCATGGCTCAAGGTTCTCAGATGAAAGGACAGCGTATTCGGCGGAATGCCGAGCCGCTCGGCGATTTCGCTCGCCGCCAGTCCTTCGGGGCCGGCCTGAACCAGCAGCCGGTAGATTTGCAGGCGGCTCACTTGCGCGAGCGCGCTCAGGGCATCGACGGCGGTCTTTGATTCCATAATAGTAGAATCGTAGAATTATGGAACGCTGTCAACCGCTTTCCGCGCAGACGGGCCGCGCCTTTCCGGCTCATGGGGCCGGACGGCCCGTGGGCCACGCCCGGGCCGCCACTCCGCCGCCGGCCTGGCTCACGAGCTTCGCACCCCGATCAGCAATGTCATGCGTCATGCGGAGTCGCCGCCGGGTCCGCCGAGCGCGCGCGATGCGGCGCCCGGCCCGCGACGCTGCGCCCGGCCGTTGAAAAGTGACAGGTGGCTTGGCGATAATACGAAATTACCCTGCCCCCCATTGCCACTTTCAACCCAATGTAAAGAGAGCCTCGATCATGAGTCAGCAGAGTCTGGAGAGCTTGTTAAAGTCCGTCGGGAACCCGGTGAAAATGCTCCGCAACTCGCAGCTGGGCGCTTATGTCTACCCGGTGGTCCCGAGCGAGTTCAGCAACTGGCGCGACGAGCAGCGCGCCTGGCGCGAATCGGCGGTGCTCTTCGACCAGTCTCATCACATGGCGGAATTCACCGTGAAGGGCCCCGATGCCCTGAAGTTCTGCTCGCACCTCACCATCAACAGCTTCAACAACTTCACGCCGAACAAGGCGAAGCAGATGGTGCCGTGCACTTATGACGGCTACGTGGTCGGAGACGGGATCCTCTTCTACCTGGACAAGGACGAGCTGGTCTTCGTGGGCCGCGCGCCCACCGTCAACTGGATGGAGTTCCACGCCCAGACCGGCGGCTACAAGCTCGACTATATCCGGGACGACCGCTCGCCCTCGCATCCGCGCGGCAAGGCGGTCACGCGCCGGCACTATCGCTTCCAGGTACAGGGCCCGAATGCTTGGAAGGTCCTCGAGAAGCTGAACGGCGGACCGATCCCCGAGGTGAAGTTCTTCACCATGGACACGATCAACATCAAGGGCCGCAAGGTCCGGGCGCTGCGCCACGGCATGTCGGGCGCACCCGGCCTTGAGATTTGGGGCCCCTACGCGGAGTACGACCAGGTTCGCGACGCCATCGTCGAGGCCGGCAAGGATTTCGGCCTGGTGCAGGTCGGCTCGCGCGCCTACGCGAGCAACACGCTCGAGTCCGGTTGGATTCCCTCGCCGCTCCCCGCGATCTACACGGGCGAGAAGCAGAAGAAGTACCGCGAGTGGCTGCCGGCGGGCGGATACGAGGGCGGCGGCTCGATCGGCGGCAGCTTCGTGTCGGACAACATCGAGGATTACTACGTCACGCCGTACGAGCTCGGCTACGGACCGTTCGTGAAGTTCGATCACGACTTCGTCGGCCGCGAGGCCCTCGAGAAGATGGCGGGGAAGCCGCACCGGAAGAAAGTGACGTTCGCGTGGAACGGCGACGATCTGGCGAAGATCTACGCCTCGCTGTTCGTGCCGGGCAGCGAGCCTTACAAGTTCTTCGATCTCCCCATCGCGAACTACGCTTCCGCCTCGTACGATGCGATAAAGATGGGCAACAAGGTCGTCGGCTTCTCCATGTTCGGCGGTTACAGCTACAACGAGCGCACCGGGCTCTCGCTCGGCGTCGTCGATCCCAACATCAACGTGGGCGACGTGCTCACGCTCGTCTGGGGTGAGGAGGGCGGCGGGACGAAGAAGCCAACGGTCGAGCGGCACAAGCAGCTCGATGTGCGCGTGAGGGTCTCGCCCGTTCCATACTCTCAGGAAGCGCGCGAGGGATACCACGAGGGCTGGCGTACGCGCACGGCCTGATCGCGAAGGACGATAGTCATGGCCCAGGCCCCCGATGTGGGGCCTGGGCCCGGATGCGATGGCCCAGGCCTCGATGCGGCGGCCTGATCTTCGATGCGGCGGCCCGGGCTAAATCTCCGCCGGCCGCGGTGTGACAAGAATGTCTGTCCCGCTGTCAACGGCGGCCGCGTACGCGCGCGCACGCGGCAGGATGTGCGCTCCGTAAAATCTTGCGCAATCGGTCATGGCGCGCGCGAACTCGTCATGCGACCCGTGCGACCCGCTCGGTTCGCGTAGGCCGCCCGGACCGCCCGGGTCGCTTGGGTTGTGACGGCTGGCGTCGTGAGCCGCGAGCGCCCATTGCCAGCCGCCCGCCACCACCGCGAGCCACTGCAGAAAGGGGTACGCGACGCAGCCGGGGAGATCGGGCTGCGAGCCGCTCGAGTCGACGATCCGCCGCGCAGCGGCCCTCAGATGCGCGCATTCCGCGAGCAGCGGCGCCGAGAGCGCCACAAGGCTTGTCCCGGCCGGACGAGCGGCCGGCGTGTCGAGGTGCTCGAGATTCCGCGCGGCGCGCTCCATCTCGGCGAGCAGCTCCTCGAGCGCGGCGCCGCGATCGCGGATGACCCTGCGGACGAGGAGGTCTTGAGCCTGAATGTAATTGGTGCCCTCGAATAGGGGGCCGATGCGGGCATCGCGGTAGACCTGGGAAATCTCGCTGTCCTCGATGTAGCCCGTCCCGCCGTGCACCTGGACGCCGAGAGAGGAGACTTCGACGGCCACGTCGGAGCACCAGGCCTTGACGAGCGGGGTCAGCAGCGCGAGCCGCCTTCGGGCTCGCTCGCGCACGGCCTCGTCGCCCACCTTGTCTACCTTGTCTACCTCGCCCACCTTTGCGAGGGTGACATCGAGCGTCGCGGCGGCGTGGTAAGCGAGACAGCGGGCGCCGTGTGTCAGCGCTTTCATCGTGAGCAGCATGCGGCGCACGTCTTGATGCTCGATGATCGGGCGCTGTGCCCCGGCCGCGTCCCGGCCCTGGCGGCGTTCCTGCGCGTAGCTGCGCGCGAGCTGCCAGGCGCGCTCGGCGAGGCCCGTCGAGTGCAGCCCCACGCCGATCCGCATGTGATTCATCATGGTGAAGAGGCAAGCGAGCCCTCCATTGAGCGGGCCCACCAGCCAGCCTCGCGCGCCGCCGTGCTCTCCGAGCGCCATCACGCACGTCGGGCTCGCCCGGATGCCCATCTTGTGCTCGAGCGATACGGCATGGATGTCGTTGCGGAGACCCTCGCGCCCCGCGGCCGGCGGCTCTCCGACATCCGGCGGCAGCATCTTCGGCACGAGGAACAGCGAGATGCCCCCGAGCCCGGCTGGCGCGCCGGCCGTGCGCGCCAGGACCAAATGCACGATGTTGTCGGCCAAGTCGTGGTCGCCCCAGGAGATGAAGATCTTCCGGCCCGCCAAACGCCAACCGTCGCCGTCCGGCTCCGCCAGGGTGCGGATCGTTGACAGATCGGACCCCGCCTGCGGCTCCGTGAGGCACATCGAGGCCGTCCACTCGCCGCTCACGAGCGGGGGGAGGTAACGCTCGCGCAGAGCGGGCGCGGCATGAAGCCGGAGCGCTTCCACCGCGCCGTTTGCCGCCTCCGGACACATGGCGAAGGCGAGGTTCGCCCCGCCCCAGGTCTCCGTTACCGCCGCGCCGAGCAGCATCGGCAGGCCCTGGCCTCCGAACTCCTGCGGCGCGCAGATCGTGGGCCAGCCGTCGGCGCAGAATCGCCGATAGGCCTCGGGAAAGCCCTTCGGCGTCACGACTCCTTCGGCAATGAGCCGCGACGATGCGGCATCGCCCGTGGCATTGAGGGGGGAGAGCACATCCCGAGCGAGGCGGGCGGCGCCTTGCAGCACGGCGTCGGCCGTGTCGCCGAAGGCCTCCGGCCAGCCGGGAAGCGAAGAGAGCTCGACGGCCCGAGCGGCCTGGTCGATCGCCGCGCGGATCAGCGCGAGCGGTGCTTCGTAGGGTGTCGGCATCGGCTCTTGACTCCGGGCATACTGCGGAGAATTGTGCCGGAGATCGGGATCGTCGTGAGGCCGGAAAATTGACTGCGACCACCCCAGGTGTCGAGACCCTGAGCGAGCACCGCTGCTTCGGCGGAGTGGTGGGCTTTTATCGCCACGACGCCCGGACGACGGCCTGCTCCATGCGCTTCGCCGTGTTCACTCCGCCGCAGGCGGAGAGCCGGCGCGTGCCCGTGCTCTACTATCTCGCGGGGCTCACCTGCACCGAAGAGACCTTCATGATCAAGGCTGGCGCGCAGCGTATCGCGGCTGAGCTCGGGCTCATGCTCGTAGCGCCCGACACCAGTCCCCGAGGCGTCACGCTGCCCGGCGACCGGGATTCTTGGGATTTCGGCGTGGGCGCGGGATTCTACCTCGATGCGACGCAGGCTCCCTGGAGCGGGCACTACCGCATGGAGTCGTACGTCGCTCGCGAGCTCCCCGGGCTCATCGAGGCCGGCTTTCCGGCGGACCCCGCCCGCCGCGGGCTGTTCGGGCACTCGATGGGCGGCCACGGCGCCTTGACGCTCGCGCTGAAAAATCCGGCGCAATATCGGTCGGTGTCCGCCTTCGCGCCCATCGCGGCGCCCATTCAATCGCCCTGGGGCAAGAAAGCGTTCTCGAGCTATCTCGGCCCGGACCGCGCGCGGTGGACGGAGTACGACGCCACCGAGCTCATGCTGCGGATCGGGGACGCTTCTCGGAGGCCTCCCATCCTCATCGACCAAGGCCTGTCGGACCCCTTTCTCGAGGCGCAGCTGTACCCTCATCTGTTCGAGGAGGCCTGCGCCAAGGTCGGCCAGCCGCTAAGGCTGCGCCGCCACGAGGGGTACGACCACGGGTACTACCTCATCTCGAGCTTCATCGAGGATCACCTGCGCCACCATGCGCAGCTGCTGGCTTAGCGGCCGGACGTGGCGGCCAGGGGTAAGGGCTAAAGGTCCCGAGCCACTTCGATGAAGAGGGCTCGCAGCCACGCGTGGCCCGGATCGGGCTCATTGCGCTTGTGCCAGAGCAGCACCTCGTGGCTGTTCAGGGTG
>JASHTA010000001.1 GCA_030040795.1 Gammaproteobacteria bacterium
CATTGCGCGCGAAACGCAGTGCCGGTGAGGCGTGAGAGGCCGATCGTGAAATCATGATGCGGAACCTCGCGAATCTCGGCGCGCCGCGACGCTAGTGGATGCTGGCCTTACCTGCGGCGACGCCGTTGTTGAAACTCCGGCCGTCCGCGAGGGTGACCTCCTTGAGCAGGCCGCCCGGCTGGCCCGACCGCAGCGGAGCGATGATGGTCGTGATCGTGTCGCCGACCTTGATCATATTCCACTTCCAGCCGACTCGGTCGAGGATGCCGGGACTTGCGCATTCGATCGTGTAGTTCTTCGGAGGTGCGCCCGAGGCCTGGTCCGCGGCGAGCAGGATGTAGACGTGCGGGTTGGTCCATTGGAAGATCTTGACGGTTCCCTTCAGCTTGATTTGGTGGTCGTGATCGAACATCGCGAACGAGTGGTGCGCGAAGGCCGGCCAGGCGGCCGTCATCGCCCCCGCGAGCAGGGAGGCCCAGAGAATCACGACTTTGCGCGACGCTTTCATCGATGCAGACTCCTCGCGGTCCACGCGGGTGGCGGCGGCGGGTAGCGGGTGGCGGCCGGCCGATCGTACGGATCGCTCGCCGCTTGCGGCTCGGCTCCCGCGCTGAAGACCGCGGCTCGGCCGCCATGATAGCGCGGCGCATTGACTGTGCAACGGCCGGCCTGCGGATCCCGGGAGCCTCAGACGGCGGGTGTCGTGGCATCGAATGCCGGGTTCACCGGCTGGTAGTGGGTATCGAGATCGCGCCTGAGATCCCGGCCCGCCAGCAGATAGTGGAGCCCCGACCAGAGCCCGAGCAGAGCCATGACTATCAGCGCCTCGCGCAGCCCCGAGGCGGAGGCGCTCTGGCATGCCGCAACGAGCGCCTGCGGTGCGCCGTGCGGCGCGGCGCCTCCCGGACACATCGCCTCGAAGTTGCCGAGCCCGAACGTGTGTCTCGCGAACTGCTCGCTCAGCAAGCCGACGATCGTCGGACCGAGCCCGATGCCGACGAGCCCCAGCACGAAAGACACGACGAAGGCGGACGAGGCGCGCATGTTGGCGCCCACCATGTTCTGCGCCAGCGCGAGCGAGGGTGCGTAGTAGAGGAACATGCAAAGGTGCGCCGCGATGAGCACCACCACGGCGACGGGCAGGGCAGTCTGATTGAACCCAAGGACGAATAGCGGCGCCGCAATGGCGACGCCCAGCGCCGGGCCCCAGACATACCAGCGCTTGTCGGACCGGCCCGCCCAATCGACACCGAAGCCGCCGACGAGGAGGCCGGAGGCCATCGCGGGCGTGGCGATCAGCGCGAGCAGACGCCCCGCCGCGGCAATTCCTATGTGGTAGTTGCGGATGAGGAATGCGCTCAGGAACTGGCCGATGGCGTTCATCGAGATCGCGGCCAGCGAGCAGCCGATGAGGACGTGCCACATGGAGCGCTTGGAGAACAAGAATCGGAATACGGCCCAAGTCGACGGCGGCGGCTCGCCGCGCGAGAGAGGCTCGGGGTCGCACGTGCCGCGGACGGGCTCGCGGAACGTGAGAAACGCGACGATCGCGACGAGGACCGCGAGCGAGCCGATCACGAGAAATGACGCGCGCCAGCTCACGTACTGAGCGAGGTATCCCGCCCCGGCCGTTCCGAAGACGACACCGATCGGTGCACCGAGCCAGATGATCGACATCACCGAGGCTCGCTTCTCCCTCGTGTAGTGATCGCCGATGAGCGAGGCGACGGGCGTCGTGAAGCCCGCGTCGCCCACGCCGACGCCCACGCGAAAGGCAAGCAGCCCGAGAAAGCTCTTGGCGGTGCTGCAAAGCGCAACCATGACGCCGAACAGGGCGATACAGCCGGCGATGATCTTGGTGCGGCTCGCGCGCTCCGCGAGACGCGCGAGCGGCAGGCCCATGAGCGTGTAGAAGACGGCGAATCCCAGGCCCTGGATGATCCCGAGCTGCGTATCGGTGAACTTCAGATCGAGCTTGATCGCTTGCACGGATGCCGCGAGGCCCTGCCGGTCGGCGAGATTCAGAGCATTGATCACGACGAGCAAAATGAGCAGCCAGGCTCTGTAGCCCTTCGAGAAGACCGACGAGGTGGACGGTGAGGCCATGGGCGGTCCTTTGGGTGCGGTCGTCCGGAGCGGACGGCCGATGCTACGCCGTGCTCCAGAGCAGCGCTACGCGAGCGCGGCGCGGCGCGGCGCCGGTGCACGTCGTTGCGGCGGCGGCGGACGTTATGTGAACCATGCACGGTACCGTCGTCAGCAGCTTCAGCGCCCTGCCTCACGGTCGATATATAAGGTGTGCAACGGTACGCCGTCAGAGGCCCCAAGACACGGTAGCCTCGGGCCGGACTGAACTACCTGCAGACCACCGATGAGCAGAATCACCGATCAGCGCCGAGCGCTTCCCGCGACGACTCCCGAGGAGGCGCCGGCGACGCAGGGCAGCGTCGCGCTCGTCGCGCGGCAACCGATCTACGGCCCGGCGATGAACGTGATCGCCTACGAGCTGCTGTACCAGGAGGCCGGCGCTCCCGCCGCCGCGGCCGTCAACGTCCGCGACGCGACACTCAAAGTGGTCGCCGACGCGGCCCTCGAGATCGGGCTCGACCGGTTGGCCGGCGGGCTTCCGGTGCACATCAATTATCCCCGGGAGCTGCTGCTCGCGGAGTCGCCCGTCTCGATGCATCCGGAGCGCGTGGTCATCGAATGGGTGGAGGACATTCCATCGAGCCCCGCTCTCATCGAGGGTATCAACGCGCTGCGCGCCCGCGGACATCGCATTGCGCTCGACGACTACGCGCCGCGGCTCAACGATCCTGCGCTGCTCGGCGTGGTGGACATTGTCAAGATCGACGTCGCGCAGCAGACTCGGGCGGAGCTCGCTCAGCTCGTGCCGGGGCTCCTCAAGCGGGGTCTCAGCCTGATCGCCGAGGAAGTCGAGACCATCGAGCAGTTCGAGCAATGCCTGCAGCTCGGGTTCCAGGGCTTTCAGGGCGATTTCCTGCACCGCCCGCAGACCGTCACGGCACAGCGCATGCCCTCGAGCCGGTTCGCGACGCTGCGGCTGATCTCGGCGCTGCAGAACGAGGACTACTCTCTGCGCGAGGTGGAGAGCCTCGTCTCGCAAGACCTCAGCATCTCCTATCGGGTGCTCCGCTGCATCAACTCGAGCTACTACAATCTGCCGCGCAAAGTGGAGTCGATCCGCCAAGCGATCGTGATCCTCGGGGTGGACAGTCTGCGCCAGCTCGCAACGCTGATCGCGCTTCAGGGCTTCGACAACCGGCCCGTCAGCCTTTTCGTCACGGCGATGACTCGAGCACGCATGTGCGAGCAGCTCGCGAGGCTCGCCGGCGTGGCGGATGCCGGGCCCTACTTCATCACGGGCCTGTTCTCGCTTCTCGATGTGCTGACGGGGATGCCGATCGGAGATCTTCTCGATGAGCTGCCTCTTGCGGCGGCGGTGGAGCGCGCCCTTGTCTCGCAGGAGGGCGACATCGGAACGGCACTCAAATGCGCCCGCGCGTACGAGCGCGCATCCTGGGGACGTGTCGCGTACAACGGGCTATCGCCCGCATTGATTCGTGCGGCGTACGTCGACGCGGTGTTCTGGGCGGAGCAGACTCAGGCGCTCACGGCCAAGTAGGCACGGCCGGTCCGGCTCAATACCGCCTGAGCAGCGCGTCGACGTCGGATTGCTCGGCTGCGAGGGCTTCGAAGAGCGGGATGTGCCGTCGGCGCGACGTTCCGTTGACGATCACGGCAAAAGCGATCCAGCCGCCGTCGCGCTTGCGCAGAAACCCGGCGATACCGCAGACGGAATACGGATCGTCCATGGTTCCGGTCTTGAGAGCCACGCGATCGAGCCACGCCGCGCTGCCCGTGCGCAGGAAGGGGAACGGCGCGTCGCGAGGCACGACGAGGCTGCCATAGAACACGGGGAAGTGCCGCGGGTCGTGATACTCATGTGCGAGCAAGGCGACGAGGTCGCTCGCCGACAGGCGATTCCCGGGCGTGAGGCCGCTGCCGCTCAGGATGACCGGCGGCTCGTTCGGCGCTTGGCGGCCGGGGTACTGCAGGCGCGCGAGGAAATCCGACAGTAGGCTTGCGGCATCGGAGAGGCGAACGGGACGGCTCTCCGAGACGTTCGCGGCCAGATCGAGCGTGAGCACGTCGGCGACATAGTTATTGGAGAATCGCAGCATGCGCTCGAGCTGCTCGCGCAGCGGCAGCCCTTCCGCTTCCGCGATCACCGTGGCGCTCGGCTGCAGCGGCTCCGAGCGCACCACCACGGGGCCATCGATGCGGACGCCGATCTCGCGCAGCGCCTGCTCGAGCAGCAGACCGATGCCCCGAGCGGGATCGGACATCGCCCGGTAGACCCGTTGGGGATCGCCGACAGGCACGTCGCCGCCGACGCGCAACCGATCGCCCTGAGTGTCCGTCACGCGCTCCACCCAGAATGTCTGCCGGCCGCCGGCGCGGATGGTCCGGATGCTGCCATCCACCGGCACGGGCAGCTCCGTCACTCCGCACCCTCGCACGAGGGCGGCCGCTCCAGGGCGGGTCGGCCTCACGTCGACGCACCAGTTGCCGAAGTCGACGCCGATGGCGGCGAGCGGTGCGTTGTAGGCGGTATCGCTTCGCCGGAGCGCGTCGCACCGATCCTTCGTCGCGCAGGCAACCACACCGAACGGTGAGGGATCGACGATCAGGCGGCCTCGCACGCGCATGACACCCGCACTGCGAAGCTGTGTCGCGAGGATCCACAGCGATTGATCGTCGAGCGACGGATCCCCCGCGCCTTGCAGGATGAGATCACCGTTGAGCTCGTCGCCCACGAGTGCCGCGTCGGTCACCAGGCGCGTTCGGAAAACCTTCTCGGCCGGCCAGGCCTCGAGCGCCGCGGCGGCTGTCGCGAGCTTGGTGAGCGATGCCGGAGTCAACCGGTCCTCGGGGTGAAACTGCTGAATGACCGTCCCCTGCTCCAGGTCGAGCGCCGACGCGCTGACCGCGGCGCCGGCGCGCTGAAGTGCGGCGAGCGCCTGCCAGTCGGCAT
>JASHTA010000540.1 GCA_030040795.1 Gammaproteobacteria bacterium
CTTCGCCGACTTCATGGAAATGCCGGCGATCGACCCTCGCTACCAGATGCATCCCTACCGACATGGGTTCTGCACGGTCATCGATCCGTCGAGGCCGCTCAACGTCGCAGGCACGATCGGTGTGGGCTGGAACACCCTGGTGCACATTGATGTAGCGACGGGCCGCATCGATCGGTACCACGTCGGCGAGCAGACCACCTGCCAGGAGCCGTGCTTTGCGCCGCGATCGTCCGGCGCGCCCGAGGGTGACGGCTTCATTCTCTCGCAGCTCACCCGCTTCGACGGCCACCTGCGTACGGAGATCATCGTGCTCGACGCACAGCGCATCGCCGATGGGCCCATCGCGACGATCAAGGTGCCGTTCCGGCTGCGCGCGGCCGTGCACGGAAACTGGGTTCCGAGGAGCGCCCTGCATGCCCATCGAGCGTAGCGATTCCGTCGAGCGAAGCGGTCAAGGCGAGCGGGGCGGTGCGACCGGGCGCGAACGGCCTCCCTTTCGGGCGGAGCACGTGGGAAGCCTGCTGAGGCCTTCGCAGCTGCTCGCCGCGCGCGAGCGGCATCGGGCAGGGGAGCTTTCCGCGGCGGAGCTCGCGGCCGTCGAGGATGAGGCGATCCGCGACATCGTGCGGCGGCAGGAGGAGATCGGCCTGCAGGTGGTGACCGACGGTGAGTTCCGCCGCGCGGCTTGGCAGGTCGATTTCCTCAAGCAGTTCTCGAACGTCGCCGTTTCCAGAGCGACCGTGACGGTCAGCTTCCACACAGACCAGGGTGACATCGATCGGCTGCCGTCGGCGCTGCGGGTGACGGGCAAGCTCGCGCGACCTCGGCCGATCTTCGTGGAGGCCTTCCGCTTCCTTCGCTCGACCGCCCACGCCGTTCCCAAGATCACGATTCCCTCACCGAGCCTCCTGCACTTCCGGGGCGGTCGCCAGGCGGTGGATGAAAGCGCTTATCCGGACCTCGAGCAGTTCTACGGCGATCTCGCGCGCGTGTACGCGGAGGAGATCGCGGATCTTGCGGCCGCCGGCTGCCGATATTTGCAGATCGACGAGGTCAACTTCGCATACCTCTGTGACCCGAAGCTGCGCGAGGAGGTGCGCCGGTTCGGCGAGGATCCCGGCCGGCTGCCGCTCACGTACGCAAGGCTCATCAACCAATCGATCGAGGGCCGCCCGCGAGACATGACCGTTGGCATGCACTTGTGCCGCGGCAATTTCGAGAGTGCCTGGCTCGCCGAAGGCGGCTACGAGCCGGTCGCGGAGGTGCTCTTCAATGCCGTCAACGTGGAGGGCTACTTTCTCGAGTACGACACCGAGCGTGCGGGCGACTTCAGGCCGCTGCGGTTCGTGCCGAAGGGAAAGATCGTCGTGCTGGGCCTCGTGACGACGAAGCGCGGGGCCCTCGAGAGCGCGGACGAGCTGAAAAGGCGCATCGAGGAGGCCTCGCGCTACGTGCCGCTCGAGCAGCTCGCGCTGAGCCCCCAGTGCGGCTTCGCGAGCGCCGGGCGCGGCAACCGCCTCACCTTCGATGAGCAGATGGCCAAGCTCCGCCTCATCGTCGAGGTGGCGCGGCAGGTGTGGGGCCGATGAAGCTCGACCTCTCCATCGCGACCGGCGATTACGATCGCGTGCGTCCGCTCATCGACGGGACGGTCCAGATCGATGGCGTCAGTCCTCTCTTCATGACGCTCTCGGCGGAGGAGATCTTCTTTCGCGCGATGCGGCACGCCGACTTCGACGTCTGTGAGCTCTCGCTCAGCAGCTTCACGGTGCGCACGGCGAGGGGAGACAATCCCTACGTGGGCGTGCCCGTCTTCCCGTCGCGCGCCTTTCGCCACACGGCCATCGTCGTGCGCACGGACCGCGGCATCCGAACTCCGGAGGATTTGAAAGGCCGGCGGATCGGGACTCCGGAATATCAGCTCACCGCATGCGTTTGGGCGCGCGCGCTCCTGCAGGATGAGTTCGGCGTGGCGCCCTCCGACGTGATCTGGGTGCGCGGCGGCATGGAGCAGCCCGGGCGGGTGGAGAAGATCAGCCTCGATTTGCCCTCCAACGTTCGCCTGGAATCGGCGCCGCGGGGCCGTACGCTCTCGCAGATGCTCGAGCAGGGCGAGATCGATGGGATCGTGGGTCCGCGGCTGCCCTCATGCTTCGGCAAACCGGGCTCACCCGTCGGGTGGCTGTTCGCGGACCCGATGGGCGCTGCGATCGAGTACTTCCGGCGGACCGGCATCTTTCCCATCATGCACGTGCTCGGTGTGCGGCGAGCGCTCGCGGAACGGCACCCGTGGCTGCCGGCGGCGCTCGTCAAGGCGTTCGATCAGGCAAAGTCGGCTGCCTTCGCCCATCTGCGCGACACCTCGGCCGCGAAGGTGATGCTGCCCTTCCTCGAGGAGCAGCTGCTCGCGGTGCGCCGCGAGATGGGTGAGGACTACTGGCCTTACGGGCTCGAGCCGAACCGCAAGGCGCTCGAGACCTTTCTGCGCCACCACCGCGAGCAGGGACTCTCGTCCCGGCGGGTTGCAGTGGAGGAGCTCTTTCACCCCGGGTCGGTGGAGACCTTCAAGATCTGAGCGCGGCTCGATGATGCCGTCAGGGACTCACGCGCGCCTGGGCCACAGCAGGGGTAATGGGCCAGTATTTGATGAGTGTATTGTGCAACATCAGCCAGTCGGGCCACTGCGCTTGCGTGAGACAGGTCTCGTGAGCGTTGGGATATCTCGCCCCGACCACTCCGAAGGGGATATCGCCATTGGAATTGGCGGCCGGCACCAGCAACGCGAGGACTACCGGAGGCACTACCCACTCGGTGGAAGCGCAAAGGTACTCGTGGCCTTTGATCGCGGTGCGCCGAAAGCCGTACTGTTCCGGCTTCGGCAGGGACGATACGCATGCGACGAGCAGCAATGCAACCGTGAAAGTGCTGAATCTGGCGAAGTGTTTCATTCAACCTCCCATGCGGCGAGATCGGATGTCGCACGCAGCTCCGAGGCGTCGCTGCGGAGGGCTTCGATGATGATCGGGAGTCGGGTACCTGAGGGGGTATTGAGTAGCACTCCGGCAGCACGCGTGTCAATTGCCTCCGCTCTCCGTGCAGGTGCAGCTCGCGCTAGTTCATGCTACTTTCCCTGAGTCGGCGCGGCGTTTGCACGGCGCCCGCAGACGTCTATCAGGGGGGACAAGGATGACTGCGCACAAGGTGCCCACCCACTCGCTGCTGGGGGTCACGATGCTCGTGCTCGGGACATTGACCGCCTGCGGAGGCGGCGGCAGCGGGGGTTCCGACGTGGCCAGTAGTGGGGCCAGCTCGAGCAGTTCGAGCAGTTCGAGTAGTGCCGGCGACGGGTGGATCCCGGGCGTCTACCCGCCCGAGTCGGAGTACCAGGCGCGATGCGAGAATCCCCGCTCCGGCACGGACCCCATCACGGGACAGCCGTATCCGGACGTGCAGGGCACGACCCTCGATGAGAACTTCTGGCTGCGCTCGTGGACGAACGACTGGTATCTCTGGTACAGCGAGGTGCCGGACATCGATCCGGGGACGTACTCGGATCCCCTCTCATACTTCGCCGTGCTGAAGACTTCCGCGACGGATGCGCTCGGGGAGCCCGAAGACAAGTTTCATTTCACCGAGCCGACCTCGGAGTGGGAACAGCTGACGCTGAACGCTGCGGACATCGGCTACGGACTTACCTGGGCCTACATCTACAGCGGCGAGACGCCACCGCCGCGGCAAATCTACGCGGCGTATGTTTGGCCGGGTTATGCCGCGGCCGGGGCGGGCATTCAGCGCGGTTACGAGGTCGTGTCCATCGATGGCGTGAGCATCAACGCGAACGACGAGACGAGCCTGGACACGCTCAATGAGGGCCTCTCGCCCACCTCCGCCGGCGAGTCGCATCAATTCGTATTCCTGGATCCGCAGACGAACACCGATGTGACCGTGACGCTGCAGGCGGCGCAGGTCACCGAAACTCCCGTCGCCCTCACGGAGGTTATTTCGACTCCGTCCGGACCGGTCGGATATCTTCTTTACAACGATCTCGCGGTCGCGTCGTCCGAGCAGGAGCTGGTCGACGCGATCAACACGCTCAAGTCTGCGAACGTCACGGACCTCGTGCTGGACCTGCGGTACAACGGCGGCGGCTTCCTCGCCATCGCCAGCGAGCTCGCCTACATGATCGCGGGACCCGGGCCGACGGCCGGCACGTACTTCGAGGAGGAGATCTTCAACGGCAAGCATCCCGCCACCGATCCGACCGGTGAGCCCATCACCCCCACGCCATTTCTGACGGCCACTCAGCCGGGATTCTCGACGCAGAACGGCGGCGCGCCGCTGCCGTATCTCGGCTTGTCGCGGGTCTTCGTGCTCACCGGAACGGACACCTGCTCCGCGAGCGAGGCGATCATGAATGGGCTGAACGGCGTGGGTGTGGAGGTCATCCAGATCGGCTCGACCACTTGCGGCAAGCCCTACGGCTTCTATCCGCCGGACAATTGCGGCACGACCTATTTCTCGATCGAGTTCCAGGGAGACAATTGGGCAGGCTTCGGCGATTATCCCGACGGCTTCACGCCGCAGAACTCCTCCATCGCGTCACTGCTCGATCCGAAGGCCGTCCTGCCGGGATGCTCCGTGGCGGACGATTTCGGACACGCGCTCGGTGACCAGAACGAGGGCCGCCTGGCTGCGGCGCTCGCGTACGCCAGCGGCGGAAGCGCGAGCTGCCCCACTGCGAGCGGCCTGGCACCTCCGCCGACCCTTCAGGCATCGCAACGGTCGATGATTCACAAGCCGCCGTGGCGAACGATCCGGATCCTGGGGCGACCGCCGGCCCGATGAAGCGCGATGACCGGCGCGACTGGCGAGGTTCCTTCGCGTAGCGTCGCCAAGCCTCTCGAGTCAGCGATCCGAGTCGAGCTGACGGCACAACGCGCGCTTACCGGCGAAGGCCGCGAGCTCCCTCAAGCGATGGGCGT
>JASHTA010000541.1 GCA_030040795.1 Gammaproteobacteria bacterium
GGCGAAGACGCTTGCCGGAGTGAGCGGACACGCGAATGCCGTGCAAGGGGGCAACGTCAACCTGAGCGCGAACGACGGCACGATCACGCGCTTCGGATGGAAGGCCCAGAACAAGTCGCTGCTGATGTTTGCCGGCGAGGCCTACAACGTCGAGATGGGAATCTCCAATCAACTGTTCCCGCAGGAGCGCGACGAGACGCCGAACTGCCAGGGCGGGAATGCCACGCCCAACGACACGAGCAACTTCTCCGCCTCGCCGGCGACCGCCGTGCTATCCGACATCGAGGCGTTCGCCGATTTCACCCGCCTGCTCGCCCCACTCGCCCCCGCACCCGCGACCGCCTCGACGCAGAACGGGGAGGTGCAGTTCAAGAATGTCGGCTGCTCGCTCTGTCACACCCCGACTTTGATGACCGGCACCGCCATCGCGAGCGGCTCGGCTACCGTACCGAGCGCGGCTCTCTCGAACCGGCCGGCAAACCTCTACTCCGACCTGTTGGTGCACCACATGGGCACGGGCCTGGCGGATGGCATCACTCAGGGGAGCGCGGGGCCGGACGAGTTTCGCACCGCCCCACTGTGGGGCGTCGGACAGCGCGTTGAAGCTCTGGATCACCTGATTTGCCTCGCTTCCCGGACTCGCGTGATCCTCGATCGCCTGAACGATATCGCTCGTACGCCCGTCATGCAGGAAGTAGACGCGCTGCCCGACACCCCATAGGGGGGCCGTGCGAAACTCGTCCGGCCCCGCGCTCCCCTGAGTAATTCCATCCGCGAGACCCGTGCCCATGTGGTGCACCAACAGGTCGGAGTAAAGGTTCGCCGGCCGGTTCGAGAGAGCCACGCTCGGTACGGTGGCAGAGCCGCTCGCGATGGCGGTGCCGGTCATCAGCGTGGGAGTGTGACAGAGCGAGCAGCCGACATTCTTGAATTGCGCCTCCCCGTTCTGCGTGGAAGCGGTCGCGGGCGCGGGGGCGAGCGGGGCGAGCAGGCGAGTGAAGTTCGCGAACGCCTCGATGTCGGACAGCACGGCGGTCGCCGGAGAGGCGGAGAAGTTGCTCGTATCGTTGGGCGTGGCGCTCCCGCCCTGGCAGTTCGGCGTTTCGTCCCGCTCCTGCGGGAACAGTTGATTGGAAACTCCCATCTCGACGTTGTAGGCCTCGCCGGCAAACATCAGCAGCGACTTGTTCTGTGCTTTCCATCCGAAGCGCGTGATGGTACCGTCGTTCGCGCTCAGATTGACGTTGCCCCCTTGCACCGCATTTGCATGCCCTCTCACTCCGGCACGCGCCTTCGCCGTCGCGTTTGCATTGACGTTAGCGAGAATGGTCGCGTCCGGGATCGCTTCGATCAGCCCCGCGCCAAACAGCGGAGTCGGGATGCGAAAGACGATATTGCTGTTACCGCCCTGAGCAGTCATCGCGTCGCCCGCAGCAAGAAAGTCCGGCTGCGAGATATCGCAGCGGCCGGCATCGGCCCGCCCGGTGATGACAAAAAGCGCGTGCACGCTGCCGTCTGCAACGCCGTTCGACTTGACGAACCGCGCCTCTCGAATGGGTCCATTCGATGTGATGAACCACGGTACCGCGTTCGTGGCGCCATCTGCGGTCGCAACGGCGATGAGCGGGTTCACGGCGGGACTCGAGCCGCCCACGTACGGCTGTATGTGACAGGACGAGCACTGATTCGAGTTGAATCGTGGACCGAGTCCGTTTCCCTGACCACTACTCGCGCCAGATACAACCTCCACAGTCATGAAGCGCGACAGGCCGTCCTGGAAAAATGCAAGCTCGTCAGCGGAAAGACCGGGAAGCGCCGTTGGATTACCGCCGTCTGCTGCAGACTGACGTACGCCCGGATCGACCGGCCGTGCGAACGTCCAAGACGGAGATACGCCGAGTGCGCTCAAAGTAATGACAACGATGGCAGCACCACGGACTGCACTATATGTGCTCATTGTTCCACCCCCCGCATTTCAAGCTTGGCGGAAATTGAGCAACAAGCGTGCCAGAGGGACGGTTTGGATCTCAGACGAACACAACTGTTTGATAGAATAGAATTCAACGTGCCTGTCGCCGCGGCGCATGCAGCGTTCGCGCGTGCCCCTCATGTCGCTCGAACAAGACGACAATCAAGTCGGAATACGCAACTCGTTGATGATATGCGACTTGCGGGTGTCGCAGCCCGGGAACAGCACACAAATGCACGGAAGGCTTGTCTGGCAGTCGAGAACGACCAAACCGCGTCAGCCGCGGCAGGCGCTAACTCGCGGCGGATAAACCCCGTCGTCACCTCTGCGTGCTTCGCCGCGCTTCTCTGCGCGCGCAACCGCAGTCTCCACTGCTAGAACCTCCGGGCACTCCCTCCCTCGCGCTGACAGTACTCCCCGACGCTCAAGAGGAACCCCGATAGAGGTATGGCACACGCGCCCCGGCAGATGCGGCCAAGACGGCCACGATGGCGCCGAGCAACAAGCTGCCGAAAAGCGAGAAAGCGGCGACCGACGTTGCGTGAGCGGCGGTATCGGCGGCCTGCTGCGCCTTCGCTTTGGCCTGCTGCAGCTCTTCCTTCGCCTGTTTCTCCATCTGCTGGATACGGGCTTTGGCCTGATCGGGCGTCGTGCCGGTCTCGGCGGCAACGAGAGCGGCGAGGCGATCGCTATCCGGCGGGGAAAGGGTACCGTTGCTGATGCCTTGGCCGATCAGGCGGGCGATCTCGGCTTTGCGCTGATCTGATGTCATCTGAGCGGGATCGCCTTGAGGAGACGTAAGAGCGCTCTTGGCGCGGTCGATCAGCTGCTGAGCGGTCGACTGCACGGTGCTCGGAGAGGTCGTCCTGGCAGCGATGCTCCCTGCCCCTCCGACGAGGCTGCCGATACCGCTGGCCGTTCCACCGACGAGCGAGGCGGCGCCCGAACTGATGGTCGAAACCAAGCCTCCGGCCAGAGACCCCAACAGGACGGCAGCGATGAGCGTCGCCAGCGCCCAGACGGATAATCCATGCAACGCCGCGTCGCCGCGCTCGGTGACGCCGGACAGATGTGCGGCGACATAGGCGCCGATGGCCAGCGCGATCAGGTTCGATACGACCAGCCAGATGCCGGTGCCGATACCGAAGCTGGCGGCGCTCGGCGTGGATCCCTGAGCCAAATTGACCGTGCTCGCTCCGATCGCAACGCCCAACATGTTGAGAGTGATGGCTACGACGACGGCAACGATGCCGCCTGCAAAAATAGCGCCCCACGAAACTCTTCGCCGGAGGCTCGGCGGGGCGGCTTCAACGGATAGATCGTGATTTAGGGTAGCAGTCGTGGACGACATGGCATCCTCCTGCATCCGCGGGAAATGAGGGTCATCATCCAACCTTCGCGATTTGGCTCACTCATCGTCAGGCACCGTCCGGCGTCAGGCCCCGTCCGGCCGGTCCCAGAACCGCAGCTTCCGGCAGGAAGCCATGAACGCTTCCGCATCCTCCTTGCCGCCGAGCTCCACAAATCCTTGATCGAGATGCTCCGGAGCCAGTCCCACTTTCGCGAGCAGCGGCGCGGCTTCCGGTGTGAAGCCGACAAATTTGTAGTGAGCGTAGGCGTCCGTGACGAAGTCCCGGGCGGGCGCGAGGCGGGCAAGGGCCGCGGAGCCGTCCTGACCGGCGAGGATGGCGACGGCATCGAACAGCACCGACGGCGCGCCATCGATCTTGTGATGTGCCGGGAGCGGGGAACCGTCATGGGCCTTCACGCCGCCCACGGCTGCCGCCACGCGCTCGACCACCGCACCTTCCTTCTTCGCCGCGGTCTCGAGCGCCGAGAGGAGCCGGCTATCGAGGCCATCGGCCATGAGCACGCCGAGCTTGCGTCCCTTGAAGTGAGAGGGTCCCCGCTTGAGAATGCTCAGCGCGTCGGAGGGTGCGAGATCGGTTCGCGTCGCCGCGGCCGCCGGCGCCGCTTTCGGCAGCTTCGACAGGCCAAGCGCGCCCGCGACCGTCTTCGCCAATCCCTGATCGACGTGGAAGAGGTGTGCGACGACACGCTCGCGAATCGCCGGCGTCTCGCACTTGCTCAACTCGAACGTCAACGCGTCGGCAATGTGCTTCTGCTCGATCTTCGTCTGGCTCACATAGAAAAGCCTCGCCTGGCTGTAATGATCAGCGAAGCTCTCCGGACGCAGCCGAGCCTTCGGTCCCACGGCTTCCTCGGCAAAGGTGGTGAAACCGCGCTCCGGCGATTCCCTGGGACCGCCGATCTTCGGACCCCAGGAGTTCGGCTCGTAATTGGCGCGCCCCTTCGGGTTCTGAAGAGCCATATGCCCGTCCTGCTGAAACAGATGGAAGGGGCACTTCGGCGCGTTGATCGGCAAGCGGGTGAAGTTCGGCCCGCCGAGCCGCTTCAGTTGCGTGTCCAAATAAGAGAAATTGCGCCCTTGCAGCAGTGGATCGTCCGTGAAGTCGATGCCCGGCACGACGTTCTGCGTCATGAAGGCGACCTGCTCCGTCTCGGCAAAGAAGTTCTCCGGCATCCGATCGAGCACCAAGCGTCCGATGGGCTTCGCCGGCACGATCTCCTCGGGAATGATCTTCGTCGCGTCCAGGATGTCGAAATCGAAGCTGTCGGCAAACTTCTGGTCGAACGCCTGTACGCACAGCTCCCACTCGGGGAAATCGCCGCTCCGGACCGCGTTCCAAAGATCGCGGCGATGGAAGTCCGGGTCGGCGCCATTGATCTTGACCGCCTCGTTCCAGACCACCGACTGGAGCCCGAGCTTCGGCTTCCAGTGGAACTTGACGAAGGTCGAATGGCCCCGTGCGTCGACGAGGCGGAAAGTGTGCACGCCGAAGCCTTCCATGAAGCGGAACGAGCGCGGAATGGCCCGGTCGGACATGATCCACATGATCATGTGCATCGACTCCGGCATCAGCGACACGAAGTCCCAGAA
>JASHTA010000542.1 GCA_030040795.1 Gammaproteobacteria bacterium
CTCGAGCCAAGCCTGGAACATCAGTATGTCCCACAGCCTGTATTGTTCATCGACCCGGCCGCTCAAGTGGTTCGACCACATCGTGCGGATCGGGCCGAGCTCCAGATGGCCATCAACTCGAAGCCGGCGTTCGTCGAGCAGCGCCTCCGCCCAGTCGCGGAGTGGGCCGCGCAGCCAAGCTCCGATCGGTATGCCGAATCCCTGCTTCGGCCGCTCGATCAGCTCGCGCGGCACGTACTTGTAAAGAATCTGACGCAGGATCCATTTGCCCTCGCCCTGACTGATCTTGAGGTTCAAAGGCAATTGCCACGCAAGCTCCACGACTCGGTGGTCGAGCAGAGGAACGCGCGCTTCGAGTCCGACGGCCATGCTTGCGCGATCCACCTTCGTCAGAATGTCGCCGGGCAGATAGGTGACCAGGTCAGTGTACATCATGCGCTCTGTGTCATTCCGAAGCGTCGCCTGCCGTGCTGGGTCGGTTAGCGCAGTCAGCGGCTCGGACGCATCACGGACCAGCATGTCGGGCTCTGCCCAGTGCGACACGAGTAGCGTGTACAACTCGGCGGGTGAAGCCGCGAAGAGAAGCTCTGCCACGCGCCCGAGCTTCTCCCTGGGATTGCTTACGCGCCAACGGCGCGGCAGCAAGGGTTTGACGGAATCGAGCAGGACGGCCCATGTATTGGGCATGGCCCGCAAACCGCGTGCGATGGCGCGCCGAACCGGTCCCGGCAGCTGCCCAAGCTGACTCCACAGTCGTTCAGCCCAGAAATAGCGATTGTAGCCGCCGAACAATTCGTCACCGCCGTCTCCGGATAAACTTACCGTGACGTGGCGACGCGCGAGTTGCGCCACGAGATAGGTCGGAATCTGCGAAGAGTCGGCAAACGGCTCGTCGTACATGTCGACAAGTTTCGGAATGACGTCCATCGCCTCGCGAGGGGTGACGTACATCTCCGTGTGATCGGTCCGGAGATGACGCGCGACAGCGCGGGCGTAGGGCGCCTCGTCAAAGGCCGCCTCCTGGAAGCCGATGCTGAAGGTCTTCACAGGCCGCGGTGATTGTGCCTGCATGAGCGCAACGACCGCCGATGAGTCGATGCCGCCGGAAAGGAAAGCGCCCAGGGGGACGTCGGCTTCCATTCGCAGACCGACTGCATCGCGCAGCAGCGCCTCCAGCCGCTCCGTGGCCTCCTCGACACCCCCTGCCGCGTGCGCGTCGCGCCCTCGCTCCACCACGTCCTTCGCCGACCAGTAAACAGTCGTGCGGGTGCGCAGCTCATCGGGGGTGGGCTCGCGCCGAGCGGCCGCAAAGTCGAAACTGATCCACGTGCCGGGCACGAGCTTGAAGATACCCTCGTAGATCGACCAGGGCTCCGGAATGTAGTTGTGGCGCAGGAACAAAGCGAGAGCGCCCCGATGGATCCGATTTGCGAACCCCATCCCCTGCCGCAGCGCCTTTAGTTCCGAGCCAAAGACGAGTTGGCCACCCGCCCAACCGTAGTAGAGGGGCTTGATCCCAAGACGGTCCCGCACGAGCGTGAGCGTGTAGGATGTGCGATCCCATAACGCGAAGGCGAACATGCCGATCGCGCGCTCGACCGCCGCGCGCAGACCCCACTGCTCTATGGCCGCGAGTAAGATCTCAGTATCCGAATGACCTCGGAAGACGAAACCACATCGCTCGAGCTCCGGCCGTAGCAGACGATGATTGAAGACCTCGCCGTTGAACACGATGGCGTAGCGGCGACTCGGGGAGAGCATCGGTTGGTGGCCCTCCTTCGAGAGGTCAACGATCGAGAGCCTGCGATGGCCTAAATACAGCCCGGCTTCCGGCTGCTCGAAATATCCCTCGTCGTCGGGTCCCCGATGAGTGAGGGAACGGGTCATCCGCCGGACGGCAGCGCTACACTCGTCGCGTCCGAACTGACCGCCCAAGCTCCAGAGGCCGGCGATGCCGCACATCGTCTTTCCTCGCTCATCTCCAGTGGAATGCGCACCGCCGACGTCGCACCTGGCAGATTGACACAAAGTCGCATCCCACGGTGCTCGGTCGTGCTCGAACTTCAGAACGCATATATCGTCGCGACTCCGATCGAAGATTACCCGCGGCCTTCGACTTCCTGCCGCAGCTCGCGGATCTCGGCTCGCAGCACTTCGTACTCCTGCACCTTCCTGTGCAGGAACTGCAGTGTCAACCGACTCTTCTGCTCGAGCCCACGCGGCGTCGCGCACAGCGTCCGATTCCATTGCGAGCGCACCGTAGCGTCCGGGCGGTTGAACCGCAGTGACTGTGGCAAGCTTCCCGTGAGTGCGATGGAATGCCAGAAGCCGAGAGATATCGACATTCGTTACACCATCTCCGTAGGTAAAGCAGAATTCGACCTCGTCCTTGATGTAGCGCGCAATGCGCTTGAGCCGCCCCCCGTCATCGTCTCCTCGCCCGTATCGACGAGAGTGACCTGCCACGGCTCCGCCTTGCGCTCGTGAACGATCATCCGGTTTCCTTGCATGTCGAATGTCACATCCGACATGTGCAGAAAGTAGTTCGCGAAGTACTCCTTGATGAGGTAACCCTTATACCCGCAACAAATCACGAACTCCCTGACATCGCCAACCGAATAAACCTTCATGATGTGCCAGAGTATCGGCTTGCCGCCAATCTCTATCATCGGCTTCGGCCTGACGTTCGTCTCCTCGGAAATTCTGGTTCCGCGGCCGCCGGCCAAAATAACTGCCTTCAATCCGAGCTCCTCGATGAATCTGACGAGCGGCGTTCTGCGCCCCGACTTACTGGGCTATCACATCGGCCGGTACTTTCCCGCTCAGTACGGGACGTCGGCGCTTGTCCAAATCGGCGTCCGAAACTGCGCAGAATCCGCGTAGAACACAGTTCATTCGAGGCGCGACTCTCGTCACAACCCATGGATCGCCGCCACCGCAATCGCCACGTTGAACACGATTCCCGTAACCGCCTGCCAGAAAGGCAGCGGCAGCATCTGCGTAGCATTGATCGGCACCACGATCGTGTCCCCCGGCTCGATTTGTACGTTCGACCCACGATTGAACCAGCGGCTCCCCTCGTTCGCAATGACGCTGCCGTCGGCACGCACGACGTAGATCCGCTTACTGTCGGCCTGGGCCGTGAAGCCACCGCTCTGGCCAATGTAGTCATCGCGCGACAGACTGGGATTGTAGAGGTGCGAGGTCGGGTCCTGAACCTCTCCGATGACGCTCACCTCCTGCTCGATCTTCGGCACGTAGAGCACATCGCCGTCGCGCAGGACCACATCGCACGGGGAATTGGCCGGTTGCCGAACGATGCACGGCAGATTGATGACCAGCCGGCCCACGGCCTTCTCACCCTGCAGCTCTTGCAGAAGCGAGCGGCCGACGACCAGTCCACTTTCCGCGTTGCCGACGTTGGCACCTCCCGTCGAGGCAGTGGCCCTTAGAGCGAGCACGCCCAGCTCGACCTTCATCCGCGCGGCCAGCATGTCCATCTGCTCCTGCTCGCGCTGCTGCAGGACCAC
>JASHTA010000543.1 GCA_030040795.1 Gammaproteobacteria bacterium
GCGGCTTCGCGCAGCGCCTCATCGCCGACGTGATGGCCGAGGGACGCGTTGATCTCGCGCACGTTGCGCACGTCCACGACGATGACCGCGGAAGGCGTCTGCGGGCTCTCGCGCAGCAGTTGATCGAGATGCCGCTCGGCATACGCGCGGTTCGGCAGGTCCGTGAGCGAGTCGTGATAGGCGGCATGCGTGATGCGCGCCTCGCGCTCGGCGATGTCCTGCTGCATGGCGTTGAGCGTCGCGGCGAGAGAGCGAAACTCCTCGCCTCCGCTCGGCTTCACCGCGGTGTCGTACGTGCCACCCTGGATGCGCCGCGCCGCACTCACGAGCTCGCCGAGCGGGCGCGTCGCGCCGCGGCCGAGGAGCAGTCCCACGACGACGGAGAGCACGAGCGCGATGCCGCCGATCAGAAAGAGCGCATCGCGAACCTCGTCGTACGGCGCGAGCACCTTGCTCATTGGCTTTTGCGGCAGAACGACCACCGGGCTCGTGGCATCGAGCCGGCGCGCGAAGCTCAAATACCGTCCGCTGCCCACCGTCTCGATCTGCGGCGGCGCATCGATCACTGCCTCGAGTGCCGGATTCGCGGCGAGCAGGGCGCGCTCCGCGGGAGGTAGCGTCGAGGCCGCGATGAGCACACCACCGTTCCGGCGGACGAGGAGCGTCACGTTGACGTCCATGAGGTCGCCGATGCGCCTGGCCAGATTGTCGTCGACTCTGAAGCCCATCGCCGCCCAGCCGATCACGTTCGGCGCGCGCACCGGAGCGAGAAAGAGCTGATAGCAGCGTCCCGCGAGCACGATGAAGTGTGCCTCATCGGGCGCGCTCGCGACTCCCGCGATGAGCTGGCGCAGCAGAACGCTCTCGCTCGATGCAAGCGGGGCGCTCGAGGCGAGGACCTGCCCCGAGGCGCTCGTGAGCAGCACCAGATCCGCGCCGATCCGCGCGGCGTGGTTGCGCGCGGCCGAGAGGATCGTCGCCTTGTCGCCGCTCGCGACCGCGGTGCGCAGCCCGAAGTCCGAGGCGAGGACCGCCACTCCGCTCGCGAGCTCCGTCGCCTGGAAATGGACGAACTCCTCGACCACGGAGCCGCCCGAGCGAAGCTGCGATTCGGCGCGCGCTTTCACATCGCCCGCCGTCCGGGCGAGCACTGCGATCAAAGTCACAGTTTGCGTCAGGACGACGAGACTGATGATCAGCGCGAGAAGTCGGTTGCGAAAGCTGCCCATGTGATCTGTTCAAATAGCCGCCTGATGGTAGGCGCCGTGGATCGCCCGCGGCGAGGTCCGAGGTGTCAGAGTGAGATCCCGCGCACGCGAGCGCCGGGGGTGAGCGGAGCCTTCGGCATGGCGAATGGCAGGCCCAGTGTCCGGGGAGGTTTGCGCCTCGCAGCCCTCGCCCTTGCCGTCCTCGGCGGGGCCTCCTCGGGGTTTTCCCCATCGGCGGCCGCTGCCTCCCTCACGGTCACCGTGCTTCAGAGGAGCGGCAAGCCCCTGCCGGGCGCGGTGATTACCGTGCATGCGCTGGACGGCGCCGCAAAGCCGAGCGCTCCAGTGCACGCCGTGATGGACCAGATCAATGAGGCGTTCACCCCGGACCTGCTCGTCATTCCGGTCGGCTCCACGGTGTCGTTCCCGAACTCGGACGCGGTTCGGCACGAGGTCTACTCGTTCTCGCCGGCGCATCGCTTCGAGCTTCCGCTCTACCGAGGCCATCCCTATCCGCCTCAGCACTTCGACACGGTCGGCCTCGTCACGCTCGGCTGCAACATTCACGACTTCATGCTCGCCTACATCGTCGTGACCGACGCTTCCTTCTACGGCCTCACTAATGCGGCGGGCGCCTGGTCGGCGAGCGCCGTGCCGCCCGGCCGGTATCGCATCGAGGTGTGGGATCCGCGCTTCGAGAGTGATGCCAATCTGTCCCGCGAAGTCGACGTGAGCGACGCCGCGGCGACCGCACGCATCCAGCTCGATCAGCGGCTGCGTCCCGCGCCGCTCGATACACGGCTCCCGTCCTGGGACCAGTACTGAGGCGCGCATGCCCTTTCAAAGATCACTGGCCGCCGCGGGCGGCGCACTCGCACTCCTCGCCGCGAGCGCCGTGCTGGCGACCGACTGGACCGTCTCGCTCGACACTCGGCTCGTCGCGTCGGACGGTGAGCCGTCATTCCTCGACGACGGACTCGGTGCGCTGCGCTACGGACATTCGCAGTCCGGCATTCAACTTGGACGCCTGCGCTTTGCCCTGACGCAACCGATCGGCAACATCCTTGCGCTTCATCTCGATGCCTCCTCCTGGGGCGATCACGACAAGACGCCGATCGGACCCACCGAAGCCTTCCTCGAGCTGCGGCCGTATCCGCGCGCAGGCTTCCGCGCCCGGGTCCGCGCCGGCGCGTTCTACGCGCCGATCTCGCTCGAGAATCGCGCCGCGGGCTGGGACTCGCCCTACACGCTCTCCTCCTCGGCGATCAACAGCTGGATCGGCGAGGAGCTGCGCACGATCGGGGTCGAGAGCGAGGTCGACTGGCTCGGTACCCGCCTCGGTCACAATGTGGATCTCGGAGTCGTCGGATCCGCGTTCGGCTGGAACGAGCCCGCGGGCGCCGAGCTCGCGAGCCACGGATTTGCGATCAACGACCGGCAGACCGTGCTCTTCGGCCAGGTCGGGGAGAGCGGACCGCTTCCCGGCGAAGGATTCAACGAGTTCCACGAGTTCGACGGCCGCGTCGGAACCTACTTTGGCCTCAATGCGCAGTACCTCGACCGCCTCACCGTGCAGGCGCTCCACTACGACAATCACGCCGATCCGTCGTCGTTCGATCCCGTGCTCGATGAGCACGCGTGGGCAACCCACTTCGACAGTGCCGGAGCGCGCGCGGAATTTCCGGGCGGATGGACGGTGATCTCGCAGTGGCTGGAAGGAGAGACTTACATCGCGCCGGCGGGCATCGGCGAGCTCGAATGGGCGTTCCGCTCGCGATTCGGCCTTCTGTCAAAGAGCTTCGGGAAGCAGACTTTGAGCGTGCGCTACGACGCGTTCGAGGTGGGTGCCGATCCGCCGACCCAGCTTGGGTTGCAAAATGGGCACGCGGTGACGCTCGCCTACTTGTATGAGCCCAACGAGCACTGGCGCTTCGCGCTGGAGGGCGTGCGCGTGCGCAGCTCGGAGTCGAACCGCACGATCCTGCTCGGCGCGACAACGCCGTTCGCCACGGAGAGCCTGCTGCAGCTCTCCGTGCGCTACGCGATCTCAGGTCACTAGCGACAAACCGCGGCGGCAGAAGCAAACCGCGGCGGCGCGGATCGACCACGCCGCCGCGGGAAGAAATAGGGGCGTGATTACCAGCGCTTGGGACCGCCGCCGCGGGCTCCGCCGCTGCGCTCCTGCGCCTCGTTCACACGCAGCGGACGGCCGCCGAGGTCCTTGCCGTTTAGATTCTGAATAGCTCTCGAAGCGTCGGCGCGCGGCATCT
The DNA here is from genome assembly GCA_030040795.1 of Gammaproteobacteria bacterium. Lineage (GTDB taxonomy): Bacteria > Pseudomonadota > Gammaproteobacteria > Steroidobacterales > Steroidobacteraceae > JASHUC01. The sequence continues at coordinate 3,479 of JASHTA010000543.1, forward strand.
CGACGAATGCAAAGCCCCGAGGCCGTCCGGTATCGCGATCGGTGATCACGTTGACGGACTCGACGGTGCCGTGCTGGGAGAACAGGGTACGAATCTCGTTCTCGTCGGTCGAGAACGGGAGGTTTCCGACGTAAATCTTCGTCATTGAATCAAGCTCCTGAAAGT
>JASHTA010000544.1 GCA_030040795.1 Gammaproteobacteria bacterium
AAGCGGTATTCCACATCGCTCGTGCCGGCTCCCTCGCGCGCATAGTGCGCAAGCTCGTCCCGATCGTGCTCGCGGAGCCGGAGGTTCTCTCCGGCGAGCCCGAGGCTCTGCCACCAGCGCATCCGCTCCTCGCGCCAGAAGGCGTACCACTCGCGCGCCTCGCTCGGGTGGCAGAAGAACTCCATCTCCATCTGCTCGAACTCGCGGCTGCGGAACGTGAAGTTGCGTGGCGTCACCTCGTTGCGGAACGCCTTGCCGACCTGCGCGATGCCGAACGGAACCTTCACGCGCGTCGTGTCGACGACGTTCTTGAACTGCACGAAGATGCCCTGCGCGGTCTCGGGGCGAAGGTAGGCCACATCCTCCTCCGTGGCGGCCGCACCGACGTAGGTCTTGAACATCAAATTGAACGCGCGGGGCTCGGTGAGGCTGCCGGGCTTGTCGGCGTCGGGCGCGACCACGCGGCTCCACTCGGCACGGGGAAGCTGCGAGAGCGCGATCGCCCGTGTCTCGCCGAAGGCTTTCTCGGCCTTCTTCCGCTGCTTCGCCTCGCTCGGTGTATCCGGCACGTAGGCGAAGAGGGGCTTGGCCGGCGCCTCCCCGCTCGCGGGCACATACGCCATGAGGTGGTCGAAGCGGTAGCGCTGCTTCGTCTCCCGGCAGTCCACCATCGGATCGCTGAAGCCTGCGATGTGGCCGCTCGCCTCCCAGACCTTCGGATGCTGGATGATGCTCGTGTCGAGCGGCACCATGCGGACCGGCTCGCCGTTCGGTCCCGGCCGCCCGCCGCAGGGATCGAGCACCATGTCCTCCCACCAGGCGTCGCGCAGGTTCTTCTTCAGCTGCGCGCCGAGCGGGCCGTAGTCCCAGAATCCATTGAGGCCGCCGTACAGCTCGGAGGCCTGGTAAATGAAGCCGCGGCGCTTGGCGAGCGCCATGATCTTGTCCATCGACTTTTGGGACACGAGATTACCCCCAAGCGCGCGACAGGAGCTCATCCAATGCATTGATGATCACATCGCCCTCGCGGGCTAATGTGCCGACATACACGCCGAGCCTGTCGGGGGAGACGGAAACGATCTCCAAGGGATGCAGCACCACCGGAATATTCTTGATCCTGAACGTCGGGTTCAGACGGGGATTCGTAATCGCGCCGACCGAGGATGTGCGGACCAGCGGGACCACGATTCGGCGGCGATAACCGTCGTAGAGGGCAGACTGGACGATGACCGCGAACGGAATGTCGCGGCGTGTCTTGCCCGTGTTTCTGTGAACGTCGAATTGTGCCATCAAAGCATCGAGTGCTCGTCGGCGAACGAGCCCGCCCGGTCGGCGAATTCGTTCCAGGTCGCAGCAGCCGCATGGGCCGCTTCGTTCTCCTCCGCCCGCCGCGCTCGTTCCTTCGCGAGAAAGTCGGCAAGCAACGATTCGACAATCCCCGAAAGGTTGCCGCTAAGGCCGCGGATCCTCGCCACAAGATCCTCGTTGAGCGTCAGGTTGACGGGGCGCTTGCGCGCCGTCACGTTGTAGGGGGCCTTCACGTCTCAGCTCCTGGGGACAGTCCAGACTGCTCGACGTCAGAGGCAGTCGCTTCCAATGCGCATTGTATGCGCATGGCCACGCGCAAACAAGCCTGGCCGAGTGGCCATCGGAGCCATATCCTTCGGGGGGCTAAGCCATCTACGGGGTTTGCGCCGCATCGAAAGCTCGCTCCAGAAGACTCTTGTCGGACTTCAGCAGGTGCTTCGCCACGCGGTGCGAGGGCGTGTGGGGCAGGGAGTCGGCCATCACGATGTATCGCGGCACTTTCATCGCCGCGAGACGGCCGCGGCACCAATCGACCAGAGCGCGTGGCTCGACTGCACCGGGCTGCCGCGGTACGACGACCACCAGGATCTCCTCCTCCCCGAGCTCCGAGGGCACTCCGATCGCCGCAGCCTCCGCCACGCCGGGATGATCCGTGATGATCCGATCGAGCTCGGCGCCCGCGATGTTCTCGCCGCGGCGCCGGATGATGTCCTTCTTGCGGGCGACGAAGTAGAAGTAGCCGTCCGCGTCGCGGCGCACGAGATCGCCCGTGAGGAATCCGCCGTCGCGGAATGCGGCGGCCGTCTGCTCGGGATCGTCCAGGTACTCCTTGAACATCATGGGTGTGCGAACCACGAGCTCGCCCGCCTCTCCCGGAGGAAGCTCGCCGCCGTCGTCACCGAGAATGCGCAGATCCGAGAAGGCCCCGGGATAGGTCGGGTGAACGGCGGGGCGCCCGATGCTGCCCGCCTTGCGGGGACCGGCGAACGGATTGCAGCAGGCGCCCGGAATCTCGGTCATGCCGTAGCCCTCGATGAGCTCGGAGACGTTGAATTCCTCGCGAAAGACCCGGTCCATGCGCTCGCTGATCGGTCCTCCGTAGAGCTTGCGGATGCGGTGGGCCGGATTGAACTCGCTGCGCGGGCGGTTCATGAGGATGCTGCCCACCGCCGCGAGGAAGTTGAACTCGGTTGCGCCCGACTCGGCCGCGAGATTCCAGAACTGCGAGGCGCTGAATCGCGGCACGGTGATCAGCGCGCCGCCCGCCGCGATTGCCCCGCCGAGCGAGTAGAACAGAGCGTTGATGTGAAAAAAGGGCATGACGGTGAGAAGCCGCTCGCTCGGCTGCAGGTGCATGCGCGAGACGAATCCCTCGGCTGCGAGGACGTACGTGCGGTGCGTGTGCACGACACCCTTCGGGAAGCCCGTCGTGCCGGAGGTGTAGATCACCACCACCGGATCGTCGGGCTGCGATTTCAGATCCCGAGCGCCGGCACCGCGCCGAGCCTCGACATCGGGTCGCGATCGGTCGGCGCGGGTCCCGTCAGGCTCTCCTCCGAGCGCCCGCAGCCGTTCGATGACGCCGCCCGCCGTATCCGCCGCGAGGCCCCACTCGGCGAGCGACACGAGCGGCGAGGCGCGCCCCAGCGCAGTCGAGACCTCTCGAGCCCTGTCGACATCGGCCGGCTGAGCGACGATGAGAGAAGCGCGCGAATGCCCGAGCAGGTACTCGAGGTCGGCCCGCGTCGCGGCCGGATTGAGCGGAATGAATATCGCGCCGACGCGGGCCGCAGCCAGGAACAGCGCGACGCTGAGATCGGAATTGAGCGAGATGAGCGCAATGCGATCCCCGCGCGTGACGCCACGCCGGGTGAGCTCGGCGGCGAGCAGTGCGCTCGCCTCCTCGAGCTCTCGGTACGTCCACTTCCGGTGCTCGACCTGCAGCACGAGCCGATCGGGCCGAACGGCCGCGCGAGCGGCGAGGAACGAGGGGATCGTTCCCGCATGCTGGGGGTAAAGGGCCAGCACGGCCGCCGGCGAGAGCTCGGAGCTCGGATCGTCGCGCACGGTTCGCCGGAACTCAGGCGGCTTTGCGAAGGCGGAAGTCGAACTGCGCCGTGTAGTACGGCTGGTCCAGCCGCTCACCCGTCGGAGCGCGTCCGGGCGGGCACCGCTCGAACTTCACCACCAGCGACTCCTTCATGCCGAAGACCGCATCGGAGTCGAGATAGGGGCTGTCCGCCACGAACAGGTGCGTGGTGACGGACTCGTAGCCGGGCGCGGAAACGATCATATGAATATGGCCCGGACGGTACGGGTGTCTGCCCATCGCCCGCAGCATTCGTCCGACGGGGCCGTCGGTCGGCACCGGATAGTAGTTCGGCCGGATGGAGCGGAACCAGTAGCGGCCTTCGGCGTCCGTACGGATCTTGCCGCGCGCGCGCATCTCGGTCTCTCCGGGAATCTGCATGTCGTAGTTGCCCTCGCCGTCCCCGGACCAAATGTCGAGAACCGCCCCGGCGATCGGACCGCCGTTGGCGGCGAGCACCCGTCCGGAGTAGAACGTGGGCTCGCCCTTGACGCCCTCTGCGAGATTGCTGCCGAGCGGCCGCTCGGGCGCTCCCTCCCAGTAGTAAGGCCCGAGCACGGTCGACTCCGCCGATCCGCGCTCCGCGGGATGGTTGAGCGAGATGACAAGGATCGAGACACCGAGCGTATCCGACAGCAGGATGAACTCTTGGCGCTTGTCCGTGCAGGTCTTGCCGACATCCGTCAGGAATTGGATCGCCGTGATCCACTCCTGCTCGGTCAGCTTCACGTCGCGAACGAAGTCGTGCAGATGCGTGACGAGCGAGGTCATCACCTGCTTGAAGCGCGGATCGCGGCACTCGCCAAGACGGCTGATGACGGCCTGAGTAATGCTTTTCTCGTCGAATTGAGACATCGTCGTTCCCCTTCAAGCTGACACGATGAGGTGTTGCTCAAGCGGCCTTCAGCCGACCGTGAGCCCTCCGTCGACCACGAGCGTGTGGCCCGTCACATACGAGGCGGCCTCCGAGCACAGCCAGAGGATCGCGCCCGCGATCTCCTCCGGCTTCGAGATCCGCCCCATCGGAACGCTCGCCGCAATGGCCTCGACATCGATGTGCCCGGCGACCATGCGATGCAGGAGCCCCGTGTCGACCGGGCCGGGCGCGACGGCATTCACGCGGATACCGGACTGGGCGAGCTCGAGCGCCGTGGCCTTCGTGAGCCCGACGACACCGTGCTTGCTCGCAGTGTACAGCGCGACGTGGGCGATCCCCGTGACGCCGGCGCTCGACGCCGTGTTGACGATGGCGCCTCCCCCGTGGGCGAGCATATGCGGGATCTCGTACTTGAGCCCGTGCCATACGCCGCGCAGGTTCACTCCGATGATGCGGTCGAAATCCTCCTCCTCCGCGGCCTGCACCGGGCCGAAGCGCCCTTCGGTCCCCGCATTGTTCACAGCCGCGTGAATGCGCCCGAACAGGGCCGCGGCGCGCTCGATGACCGTTCGCACCTGATCGGCGCGGGTGACATCCGCCTCGATGAACAGCGCCTCTCCCCCGCTTCTGCGGCGCGCCTCGGCCTCGACCGCACGGCCCTCCTCGGCTCCGAGACCCGAGAGCACGACACGCGCGCCGGCGGCGGCGAATGCAAGGACGGCCGCCCGACCGATACCTGCCGTCGCTCCGAGCACGACTACCGTTTTTCCGGAGAATTCGCCTGCCGTCATGGTGATGGTTCGAGCGCATCGCCGCGCTCCTCGCGACTGTAGTCGCGCTCCCCCGGTGCGGCAAGCTCGATGCGGGATGAGATCGGCCCGGGCCGCTGGCATAATCGTCTCAGCCGTTACGATCCAGAGCTCCGCGATGACCATCCCGTTCCGCGCCGATCAAGTCGGCAGCCTGCTGCGCCCTGACTCGCTCATCGCCGCGCGCGGCGAGGCGAGAGAGGGCCGCCTTTCCAGCGCCGGGCTGCGCGCGCGCGAGGACGAGGCCATACGCGAGGTGATCGCGCGGCAGGAATCGATCGGGCTCGCCGCGGTGACCGACGGTGAGTTTCGCCGCGAGTGGTGGCACCTCGATTTCCTGAAGCAGCTCGAGGGCGTCACGCTCCGCGAGAACCCGGGACCGAAGTTCGGAGGCACGGCCGTGCAGCCGCCCATCGCGACCGTGTCGGGCAAGGTGCGTTACGCCCGGCCGATCATGGTCGAGGATTTCCAGTTTCTGAAGGGCGCCACGCGCCGGGTCGCAAAGCTCACGATACCCTCCCCATCGATGCTGCATCTTCGCGGAGGCCGCAATGCCATCTCCAGGGAGGTGTATCCGGATCTCGATGAGTTCTGGTCGGACGTTGCGGCGGCGTACCGGCAAGCGATCGCCGCATTCGCCGCGGCAGGCTGCGCGTATCTGCAGCTCGACGATGTGGGCTTCGCCTATCTCGGGGACGAGCGATTCCGCGACAGCTGCCGCCGCAACGGCGACGATCCCGCAACGCTGCCCCGGCGCTATGTCGATACGATCAATGCGGCATTGGCGGCGCGGCCGCCCGGCCTCGCCGTGACGCTGCATACCTGCCACGGCAATTTCCGCAGCTCCTGGGCCACGGAGGGAGGCTATGACCTTGTCGCGGAAGCGCTGTTCCGGAGCGACCTCGACGGGTTCTTCATGGAATTCGACTCGGAGCGCTCCGGCACCTTCGAGCCGCTGCGAATGCTGCCGCGAGACAAGAGGGTCGTGCTCGGACTGGTCACCACCAAGGTCGGGGAGATCGAGAGCGAGGACGAGATCCTGCACCGTATCGACGCGGCGGCGAAGCGGGTCCCTCTCGAGAACCTGTGCCTGTCGCCCCAGTGCGGATTCTCGAGCCACGAGACCGGAAACAAGCTCTCCCACGACGACCAGTGGCGCAAGCTCGAGCTCATCGTTCGCGTCGCGCGCAGAGTCTGGGGCACGGCCGCCTAGCGCAATGCGGGGATCGCCGCGGCGGCACGCGAGTTGCAAGCAGTTCCTTGCAACCTGCCGCAGCGGTGCCGGTCAGAGCCGGCGGGTCTGCGGCAGACCCTTCAACTTCCCGTGGAGACATGCGCCATGCAGACCCTGCTGCAAGAGAGGAAGGCCCTGACTCTGCTCGATGTCGTCACGGCGGTGAGCGGACTCAGCGAGAGCGAGGAAGAGGCTGCAGCGGTGATCAATCACATGCTGCGCTCCGAGCGAATCGTGTTCGCCAATGCTCCGGAGCGGGGAGATCTCGAGTCCTGGCTGACATGATGCGCGCCGGCGCTACTTCGCCGCGAGGCGCACCGCGATACGGCCGTAGGTCTCCGCCACGTGGTTGCGCAGATGAGCGGCTCGCCACGCATCGAACGCCGCGAGCCTCAGTCCGCCGGGCTCGGTCCATGCAGGCTTGCGCAAGTACTGCCAAATGTACTCGCGCAGAAATCCAGAGGCCTCCACGCGATCGAGATCCGCGAAGTAATCCGACTTGAAGGCGGGATCACGGCGCCTCAGCTGGCGATACAGATTCACCGCGATGAGGCGGCCCCTGAACTCTTCGTTGAACGACGCGGCGTGGTCGCCCGAGGGAAACGCCACGTCCTCGCTTTCCGCAGCGACGAGCGCGGCGCGCGTGTAGAGGTACGCCGTCCACAGCGGCCGCTCGCTCGGAGGTGTCGCCGGGTCCCAAAGTATGCTGACATCGACCGGCGGCACCGAAGCGGCGCTCGGGACCTCGGATGGACGGGCGATCGCCTGTCCCAATGCGGCGAGCGCCTCGCTCCGGCTCACTCGGCCATCGTCCTCGAAGCCCGCGCTCACGTCGAAGCGCATCTCGTAGAGGCGGCCGCCGCGTGCGGCAATCCACAGATAGCTCGTGCCATCGAAGCTCGCGCCGCGGCGCGCAAAGACGGCCTCGCGCGCGGGAATCGCGGGAGTCGAGGCGGCGCCGCCGAGGGCAATCGTTCCTGCGCGAATCAGCTGCGCGCTGCCGGCCGGCAGCGATCGTTGCATGCGCACGAATTCCCGCTCGAGCAGCTTCGATGCGATGCCGTCGGGCAAGCGCGCGGCGGCATAGTCGTACACATCGATATCGAGCGCCAGCCCGGCGGCGCGGTAGGAGTAGGAGCCTCCGGGCCGGGAATCCGCTCGGCTGCGCTCGCCCATGTAATCGAGAACGCCGATGTACTGGGGCAAGGCGAGAGCGGATCTGAGAGGGACGACACTCCGCGCGGCGAGCGCCGGGGCCGCGAGCCCGAAGGCGCCAGCAAGCCCAACGACGCCGGCGAGCCCGAAGGCGGCAACAAGCGCGGCGAGCCGTGCCGCTGCCCAGCGCTTGCCGTATCGATGCCGCAGCTGGCGTATCTGGCGCACCCGCCATCCCCTTCCCGTGACCGCTCGTGCGGCTCAGGCCGCAGAGGAACGGGAGCTGCAACAGCCATGCCGTATGCGAGATCTCCTCCGGCAGCAGCGACTTACCGGCTCTCGGGACGGCGCGGCAGGGCGGAACTGTCAAGCCGCCCGACATCATCCCCTGGAACCGGGGTGTGCCGGTCGAGGCCCGATGTGTCATGACACCGTATACTGTCAAGTTCGCTCAAGCGGCGGTCCGTCGATGCTCTGGCTCAAGGCCCTTCACATCGTCTTTGTCGTCACCTGGTTCGCAGGGCTGTTCTACCTGCCGCGCCTGTTCGTCTATCACGCCGCAGCCCTGCAAGCCGGCGCCGCCGAAACGCTGCTCACCGAGCGCTTCGCCGTGATGGAGCGGCGCCTGTTCGTGATGATGACGATCGGGGGCGTGATTGCCGTGGGATTCGGCATCGCGATGGTCGCGAGCGCTCCGGCGTATCTCGCCTTCGGCTGGCTGCACGTGAAGCTCGCGCTCGTTGCGGCGCTCATCGCCTATCACGTGTGGTGCTATCGGCTGATGCTCGCCCTGCGGACCGGACGCAGCGCTCACTCGCAGCGCTGGTATCGGTTGTTCAACGAGGTTCCGGGCCCGCTGCTCATCGCGATCGTGCTGCTCGCGGTGCTCAAGCCGTTCTGATTTGAGGCGCTGGATCCGGGCATCCGACCCCGCCCGCTGCGGCGGCGGGGCACCTCCATGTGCCTGGGCATCGCGCAGCGCGATCAGAACAGCCCGGTGATCTTTCCGCTCTCGTCCACGTCGATGGCGTTGGCCGCCGGGACCTTCGGCAGGCCCGGCATCGTCATGACGTCGCCGCAGATCATGACGATGAACTCCGCGCCGGCCGCGAGGCGTACCTCGCGGATGTTCACGACGTGCCCGGACGGCGCGCCGAGCAGCTTCGGATCCGTCGAGAAGGAGTACTGGGTCTTCGCGACGCAGACCGGATAGTGCCCATAGCCCAAATCCTGAAGCTGCTTGATCTGCTGCCTGACTTTCGTGTCGGCGGTGATGTCCGAGGCGTGGTAGATCTTCGTCGCGATCGTCTTCATCTTCTGCCAGAGCGGCTCGGCGTCGTCGTAGACGAACTTGAAGGAGTTCGGCTGCTCCGTAAGCCGCAGGACTTCGCGCGCAATGTCGACCGCGCCAGCGCCGCCCTCGGCGTAGTGGCGGCCCAAGATCACTTTCGCGCCGTGGTGGCCGGCACGCTCGATCAGCACGCGGATCTCCGCGTCGGTATCCTCGGCGCGGTGATTGATGGCGACCACGCACGGCAGGCCGTAGTTCTGGCGCACGTTGTCGATGTGGCGCTCGAGATTGACGATGCCCTTCTCGAGCGCGGCGACGTTCTCCTTGCCCACATCGGCAACCGGAACGCCTCCGTGATACTTGAGCGCGCGGACGGTCGCGACGATCACGGCGGCGGAGGGCTTGAGCCCCGCCTTGCGGCATTTGATGTCCACGAACTTCTCGCAGCCGAGATCGGCGCCGAAGCCGGCCTCCGTCACCACGTAGTCCGCGAGTTTGAGCGCCGTCCGAGTGGCCATCACCGAGTTGCAGCCGTGCGCGATGTTCGCGAACGGGCCGCCATGAATGAACGCGGGATTGTTCTCCAGGGTCTGCACGAGATTCGGAGCGAGCGCATCGCGAAGCAGCGCCGCCATCGCGCCCTGCGCATTGAGATCGCGCGCGCAGATCGGCTTCTGGCCGGCCGTGTACCCCACCACGATCTTGCCGAGCCGCTCCTTCAGGTCGTTGATGCCCGTCGCGAGGCAGAAGATTGCCATCACTTCCGAGGCGACGACGATGTCGAACCCGTCCTGGCGCGGGTAGCCGTTCCCCGGTCCGCCGAGCGCCACGACGATGTCGCGGAGCGCGCGGTCGTTCATGTCCACGACGCGACGCCAGGCGATGCGCCGGACGTCGAACCCAAGCGCGTTCCCGTGATGGATGTGATTGTCGATGAGGGCGGCGAGCAGGTTGTTGGCGGCCGCGATCGCGGCGAAGTCGCCCGTGAAGTGCAGATTGATGTCCTCCATCGGCACCACCTGCGAGTAGCCGCCGCCCGCGGCTCCACCCTTCACGCCGAAGACCGGCCCGAGCGCGGGCTCGCGCAGGCAGATGATGGTGCGTTTGCCGAGCCGGTTGAGCGCATCGCCGAGACCGACGGTTGTGGTCGTCTTGCCCTCGCCCGCGGGCGTCGGGGAGATCGCGGTGACGACGATGAGCTTGCCGTCCGGACGGTCCTTCAGCGTATTGATGTATTCGAGGGAGAGCTTCGCTTTGTACCGGCCGTAAGGCGAGAGACTCTCCTCGGGAATGCCGAGGCGCTCTTTCGCGACGGTGACGATGGGCCGCATCTTGGCCTGCTGTGCGATCTCGATGTTGGTCAGGGCCATTGAAGGGATTCCAGCCTGTTCCGGGTAGGGGCCGGCAGAATGTAGCATGGGCCCTCGCCCACCCCCTATCGCATTGGCGGATAGCACATATTTGGAGAGTCGATATGGCGCAGATCACAGGCGGAGAGCTGCTCGTCCGCACGCTTGCCCGTGCGGGCGTCGAGACTGTCTTCGGATTGCACGGCGCCCACCTCGAGACGATCTTCCAAGCCTGCGCGGCCCGGAGGATTCCGATCGTCGACACCCGCCACGAGGTTGCGGCGGGGCACGCGGCCGAGGGTTACGCGCGCGCGGCGAGGCGGCTCGGAGTCGCGCTGGTCACCGCGGGGCCGGGGTTCACCAACTGCATCACCTCGCTCGCCAACGCTTACCTCGACCGCACGCCCGTCCTCTACATAAGCGGGTCCGCTGCGCTGCGGGACGCGGAGACCAATACGCTGCAGGCCGGCATCGATCAGGTCGCCATCGCCCGTCCGATCGCCAAGTGGGCCCACGCGATCACCGTTCCGGCGCAGATTCCGCGGCTCGTCGCGCATGCCGTACGCGTTGCGACCTCCGCGCCGACCGGCCCCGTGCTGCTCGATATGCCGATGGACGTGCTGACGGCGACCGTTGAAGAGGACTCCGTGCATATTCCGGAGACTATCGGCGTGGATACGCGCCCCGCGCCCTCCGCAGATCGGATCGAGGAGGCCCTGCGGCTGCTCGCTGAAGGCCAGCGGCCGATCATCCTGGCAGGCGCCGGCGCCTGGCAGGCCGATTGCGCCGCGGAGCTGCGCGCGTTCGCGGAGCTCACCGGAATTCCGGTCTTCTCGGACTTCCAGGCGCATGGCCTGCTCCCGAGCGATCATCCACTCTATGGCGGCACCTTCCACAAGCTCGCGGACCTCGGCGCGCCGGGCTCGAGGCCCGACGTGGCTCTCGCCCTCGGCGTACGCTTCGGACTGTTCACGCTCGGCAGCAGCGACCGGCTCGTGCCGGCCGCTGCGAAAGTAATCCACGTCGAGGTCGACCCGAAGGAGATCGGCAAACTGCGCGATGTGAGCGTCGCGATTCCCGCCGATTCCCGCGAGACGCTGCGCGCGCTCCTTGCCAAGGCACGCACGCAGCGCTGGCCCGACCGCGCCGCATGGCACAAGTCCGTGGCGGATGCCCGCACGGCGCGGCGCGCGCGTCTGAGCGAGGCCTTGCAGCGCTCTGCACCGCCGATTCACCCCTACCAGGCCGTCTCGGCAATCGTCGACGCGATTCCCGACAACACGATCGTCGTGGGCGACGGCGCCGAGGCCTACCACTGGATGAACGAGGTGATCCGCCAGAAGCATCCGGGAAGCTACATCACGCACGGCTTCCTCGGCGCAGTCGGCTTCGGCCTCGGACTGGCGATCGGCGCTCAAACGGCGCACCCCAAGCGGCCGGTGCTTTGCCTCGCGGGCGACGGCGCGATCGGCTTCACGATCGCGGAGTTCGACACGCTCGCGCGCCACCGGCTGCCGGTAGTCGTCGTCGTCATGAACAACCGCAGCTGGGCTGCATCACAACACTTTCAGGAGATGATCGGCAATCCGGTGACGGGCACGCGGCTCTCGGATGCGAGGTACGACGAGGTCGCCCGCGGGCTCGGGTGCGAGGGACGGCGCATCGTGGATGCGAAGGAGCTCGCCCCGGCCGTGCGGCAGGCCTTTGCGAGCGGCAAGCCGACTTGCCTCAACGTCGAGATCGACGTGGCGCCCATGCCTCCGGAGCTGGCGCTCCTCGCCTCGCGGCATTCCTGAGCGGTCCGGTCGCGACCGGGTTGCAGCCCGTTGCGGCCCGATTGCGGCCCAGCTGCGGCCCAGTGCGGCCTAGCGCGCCGCGGCTGCACTGCGGTCGCGGCGCGGTCAGCCGGCGCTCGCCTCGTCCAGCACTTTCACGGCATCGGCCCCCAGCTCGAGCCGCGTCGCTCCGGCGAGCTCGTTCAGCTGCTCGACGCTCGTCGCGCTCGCGATGGGCGCCGTCACGCCGCGTGCGATGAGCCAGGCGAGCGATACCTGCGCCGGCGTTGCGCCCGTCTCGCGCGACACGGTATCGAGTGCCCGCAAGATTCGAAAGCCGCGCTCGTTCAGCATGTCCTTCACGCGGTAGGCGCGAGCCCGGTTGGCGAGGTCGCCCTCCGAACGGTACTTGCCGGTGAGGAATCCGCTCGCGAGGGAGAAGTAGCTGATCACACCGATGCGCTCGCGACCGCAGAGCTCGGCGAGCTCACCCTCGTAGGCCGTGCGGTCGTAGAGGTTGTAGCAGGGCTGCAGGCTCTCATAGCGCGGCAGCCCATGGGCGGCGCTCACCTCGAGGGCGGCGCCGAGCCGCTCGGCGGTGTAGTTGGAGGCGCCGATGGCGCGAACCTTGCCCTGTTTGATGAGCTCGCCGTACGCGGCAAGCGTTTCCTCGAGCGGGGTCTGCGGGTCGTCGCGATGCGACTGGTACAGATCGATGTAATCGGTGTTGAGGCGCTGCAGAGAGCGGTCCACTGCGCGCAGGATGTACGCGCGGGAGAGGCCCTGCTCGCCGGGACCCATCTCGACACCCAACTTCGTCGCGATGACGACCTGGGAGCGATTGCGCCGGCTCTTGAGCCAGTGGCCGATGATCGTCTCGGATTCACCGCCTTGATGTCCGGGAATCCAGCGTGAATAGACATCCGCGGTGTCGATCAAGTTGAGGCCGGCGCCCACGAAGGCATCGAGCACCTTGAACGACGTCGCCTCGTCGGCCGTCCACCCGAACACGTTCCCGCCGAGAGCCAGCGGACCGACCGTCAGGCTCGAGTTACCCAGCTTTCTCGCGATCACCTGCCCGCTCCTCCATCGAATTTGACGCTCTCGCGCACCGGATCCCGATCCGATCTCGGTCCGATCTCGGTCCGATCCCGATCCCCTTCCCCATCCCCTTCCCCATCCCGATCCGATCTCGACTCCGACCGCGCAGTGTAAGGGTAACCGCGCTCGCCGAGGAATCCGCCCCCGTCATCGCTCCGCGACGGCACAGAACTTGCGGACCCGCTCGCCTCCTCCGCTCGCCACAGGAGTGAGTCCTTGCCGCCTCTTCCCTCAGCCTCATTCGGCAGGCGCGATGAGGCGCCCGGTCCGGGGCCCCTCCAGAGGTCCCTCGCGCCATCGGCGGGCTCCGCAGACTCCGCGCTGAGCGATTCCTTCTGCGAGATCCGGCAGGCGACCGAGGCGCTCATCGGACCGCTCACCGCGGAGGACTGCGTGGTGCAGTCCCTGCCCGAAGCGAGCCCGACCAAGTGGCATCTCGGCCACACGAGCTGGTTCTTCGAGGAGTTCGTGCTGCGGCAGTTCGTGCCCTCGTATCGATTCTTCGATGAGGACTACCGGTATTTGTTCAATTCGTATTACGAGTCCGTCGGGCCGCAGCACGCGCGCGCCGAGCGCGGTCTGCTCTCGCGCCCCACCGTGGAGCAGACGCTCGCCTACCGTGCGCACGTGGATGAGGAGATTTTGCGGCTCCTCGAGCGTCACGCCGACTCCACCCTGCGCGCTCTGCCCGCCGAACTCGCTCTGCCCGCCGAACCGCCGGAGTCCTCCGAGCTCGGACGCTTGCTCGTTCTCGGGCTGCAACACGAGCAGCAGCACCAGGAGCTCGTGCTCACCGATATCAAGCACGCGTTCTTCCGCAATCCGCTGCTGCCGGCCTACGCCCCGCGCGGGCGCGTCCCAGTACCGAGCAGCGAGCCGCTCCCGCTCGACTTTGTCGAGCTCGACGGCGGTCTCATCGAAGCCGGCCACGATGGCCGCGGGTTCGGCTTCGACAATGAGCTGCCGCGGCATCGGCTGTATTTACGGCCCTTCCGCATCGCCAACCGGCTCATCACGAACGACGAGTATCGTGCCTTCGTTGCGAGCGGCGGCTATGCGCATGCCGAGCACTGGCTGTCCGACGGCTGGGCCACCGTCCAGCGCGAGCGCTGGGAGCGGCCGCTTTACTGGGGCGAGTCGCTCGATCACGAATTCACTCTCACCGGCGTGCGCGAGCTCGAGCCGCACGCCCCCGTCTGTCACTTGAGCTATTACGAGGCGGACGCATTCGCGCGCTGGGCGGGAGCCCGGCTGCCGACGGAATTCGAGTGGGAGCTCGCCGCATGCGAGCAACCCGTGAGGGGCAACTTCGTCGAGGATCGCAACTGGCATCCGCTGCCCGCCTTGCGCTCAGACACGAGCAGTCCGGCGCAAATGTTCGGCGATGCATGGGAGTGGACCCGCTCGCCCTACGCGCC